>CAMLME010000063.1 GCA_946481235.1 uncultured Methylobacillus sp.
GCTCGACGATCCCTTCCAAGGCCTTTTCAGTCATCCCCGGATAATGTTCCAAGGTCATTCCGGAGACTTCAGAGCCTTCGTTCAAGTCGCGCACCTGCCCGATGAATGCGGCCACCGCCCCGACATCGGGACGCGCCATACGCATGCGTGCCATTTCGGCGCCCGCATCGAAATCATCAAACTGTACCTTGATCACATCAGCCCCCGGTTACAGGCGGGAAGAACGCGACTTCAACACCATCGCGTATTGCTGCGGCATTGTCGACCAGTTCCTGATTGATTGCTGCGCGCAACGGCCGGCAGCCGGTGAACTCTTCCTGCCAGGCGCCGCCCCGTTGTGCCAGCCAGGCCATCAATTGCTGGATGTCGGCGACATCATTCGGCATAGCGATTTCTTCCTGAGCGGTACCCAATGCCTCGCGCAGGCGGGCAAAATAAAGCAGCTTGATCATCAGAGTCCGAGATCCTCATCAGTAACCGGGCCGCGCTTGCCGCTGATGGCTTCCATCATCAATTGCATCGCTTTTTGCTTGGTAGCTTCGTCATCCATCACCTTCGAACTGAAAGTGATGCCGAATTTGGCCGCATATTGCTGTATCAACATGATAGTGATGCTGTCGTCTTCCATCGTTTCAGTCCCTCGAAAAATCGTTAATCCGTTTCGGACTCGTCCGGCAGCAACACTGGGGGTGCCGTCTCGCCTTCCAGCTCCACCTTTTCAATCGCGGCGAAGCGCCGGCTGATTTTCTGGCTGGTGGTATGTACATCCAACGCATCCTCGTGTGCCTGACGGATATGATCGGCCAGTTTTTTCATGCGCTGGTCGAAGCGGCCGAACTCCTTGCCCAGCTTGCCCAGCTCGTCCTTGATGATATGCACCTGCTTGCGCGTTTCCACATCCTTGAGGACGGCCCGGGCGGTATTCAAGACAGCCATCAGCGTCGTAGGTGACACGACCCACACGCGCCGGCTCATCGCATAATCGACCACATCGGGGTGGTAGGCATGGATCTCGGCGAACACCGCTTCGGCAGGAACAAACATCACCGCGCCATCGGAGGTGACGTTGGGAATGATGTATTTGGCAGCAATGTCGTCGACATGTTTCCGCACGTCCGACTTGAATAGTTTCTGCGCCTGCAGGCGCTCCGGCTCGCTGATGCCGATCTCGTACATGCGATGGTAGTTTTCCAGCGGAAACTTGGAGTCCACCGCCACCGTGCCGGTCGGTTCAGGCAGGAACAGCGCACAATCGACGCGCGTGCCGTTCGGCAGGCAATGCTGCATTTCATACGAGCTCGCCGGCAGGATGTTGCGCACCAGCGCTTCCAGTTGCACTTCGCCAAAAGCGCCGCGCGAACGTTTGTCGCCCAACAGCTCCTGCAAGCTGACGACGTTACTGGTCAGGCCGTCGATCTTCTTTTGCGCTTCGTCTATGGTTGCCAGGCGTGCCATCACGCTGACGAAGGTCTCATTGGTTTTCTTGAAGCCCTCGTCCAGGCGCTCGCTGACTTTGCCGCCGATCTGCTCCAGACGGCCATCCACGGCCTTGGTCAGAGCCTCGATGCTGGAGGTGAGTTGCATCGTGGCGTTGCGCATCGTCGACTGGATCAGCTCCTGCTCAGCCTTGCCCTGCTCGGCCAATGTCTGATGCAGCTTTTCCAGCACGGTCTCACGGGTTTGCGCAAGGTTCTGCGACTGTGAAAGCTGCAGTGCCTGCATCGCATCGCGGGTTTGCTGCAACTCCTGCGCCACGCTGCTGCGAAGCTTCTCGCTCGCATCCGCAGCAGAAGCTCCGAGACGGTCTCCCAGGCGATTGAGGCCATCATGCAGATCGAGCAGCATGGAGCGATGTTTTTCTTCCAGCTGGATGCGCAACTCGGGCAGCACATCCTTTTGCCGCCTCGATTGCATGACTATCCAGGCCAAAGTGGCGAGGCAAAGGCACAGCAATAATAGAATCAGATAATCGAACATAAAGTTTTTCTTTCCCCTGTCGATTATAACGTATGCTCCTCGCAAGCATTGGCGCTGTCGCTATTTTCACGGCTCAAGGTTTTATGCGACACTTCCGGCACACTATAAAAAAATGATTGATATATCTTTGGATACGGGGTCCATCTTAATAACTAGAAATGTATATCAATGACGGAAATCCTCAATTTTGTCGAGCTGAAGGCTGCCGGAATGCTGCCTTCACCGAAGGGCGTTGCGCTTCGGGTCATGCATCTCTGTCAGGAAGAAACAGTTTCACTATCGGAACTTGCCAGCGCGATCCAGGCTGACCCAGCACTTTCCGGGCGCATCATCAAGATCGCCAACTACGTCAACCCGAACAAGTCTCGCCCGATTGCCTCGATCACGATAGACACTCTGATTCTGATTGGCATACACGCCGTTCGACAGGCCGTACTTTGCATGTCGTTGATCAGCAATTACCGCGAAGGCCCATGCAAGCTCTTCGATTACGAATACTTCTGGTCCACGTCCATCGCCAAGGCGAGCGCTGCCCAGGCTATCAGCCAAATCAACCGGGTCGCCCCACCCGCGGAAATCTTCAATTGTGGATTGATGTGCGGCATCGGCCAACTGGCATTGGTAACCGCCCGACCGGAAAGTTATTGCGAAATCCTGCAGAACTGCCCGGATGCGCCGATCGACTCCCTGCTGAAAGCCGAGCAGGAAAAATTCGGCCTGGACGAGCGCGAGATGCTGGTACTGATGTTGCAGGACTGGGGAATTCCACGTCTGTTCATCGATGCGATGTATTACCACGATGATCCGCTCAGCTCCGGATTTCCTGAAAATTCGCGAATGCTGCGCCTCACCTATACGCTGCAGCTCGCCGCCTTGCTGGCCCATGCATGCATGCATGGGCAGGATGACCCTGCCCTGTTAGAGCAGCTATCGATCAGCTGCTCAATGCTTGATATCGAGCCCGAACAACTGGAACTGCTGCTCGAACAGACCGCCACCCATTGGATGGAATGGGCCAAATTGCTGAATGTGCAAACCCGGCGCTACAAGCCACGTCCATTGATGTTGCCGCCGATAAAATCCTCTCTGCGCAGCGAACCTGTCGCGGCAGAACCCATACCACCGGCGACGATTCCACTGCGCATATTGCTTGCCGGTTCCGACGATGCGCAGCGCATCCTTCTCGGGAAATTCCTGACCGCGGCGGGTCACAGCATAACCACCACCGACAATGGCCTGACCGCGTTCAGCATGACGACACACGATCTGCCACAAGTAGTTATTTCCGACTGGCTGATGCCTGGCATGGATGGGCTCAAGCTATGCTCCGAACTGCGCAAATCGCCAGCCGGTAGCAAGCTGTATTTCATCCTGCTGACGCCTTTCGAGGACGAGCGCCGCAAGATGGAGGCTTATGAGGCGGGGGTAGATGAAATCCTGCGCACGCCGATCAACACGCGCCTGCTAGCCGCAAGACTGTTGGCTGCACAGCGCATTGCCAATCCCAACATCACTCCGCTGACCTGATGCTTTCAAAATTACGACTCGCAATAACCCACTGGTCGGCGGTATTTGCCAGGCGCTTCCGCAATAATTTTTATCTGTTTCTTGCGGTGCTGCTAACAGTGCTGATCGTACTCGATGCCAGCATATTCAATGTTGGCACCAACATGCGCCAGAAAGCGTTCGACTTCATGGTGCGGCACCGCGTCGTCCAGCCGGCACCCGACCCGGAAATCGTTATTGTCGATATCAACGAAGCCAGCCTAGCAGCCCTGTCCAGCGACTACGGACGCTGGCCGTGGCCGCGCCAGGTGATGGGCGAGTTCCTCGAACGCCTGGAAACGCAAAAACCCAAGGCCGTGGTGTTCGATATCCTTTTCAGCGACGCCGATGTCTACAATCCGGACAGCGATGCCTATTTCAATGAGGTCATCGCCGCTACCGACAATACATTTTTTCCGTTTTTACGCCTGTCTCCTGAGCAGGACCATCTGAGTCAGGTTGCTCCGCACATGATTCCGGGCGTCAATCGCGTACCGACGGCTACCAGTCCAAGCTATACGCCACCATCAAAAAACATAGCCGTTGTTCTTCCCCATTTCGAGGCGATGCTAAAGCCAGGCCGCATCGGCACACACAACATTTACCCGGATCGCGACGGCATCGTGCGTGAATATCGGCTCTACGATGACGCCCATGGCTGGCGCCTGCCTTCGCTACCTCTGGTGGTCGGTCAAGCCGTGGGAGACAAGGTGCCGGAGCAGGAAAACATGCTGCTCAACTGGCGCGGCGGCCCCTTTACCTATCACTACGCCAGTTTCAGCGACGTCTACCTGGATATGACAGCCAAAGCGCCCAAGCGACCACAAAACGAATTCACCGGAAAAATCGTCATCATCGGTTCCACTGCGCCCAGCCTGTTCGACCTCAAGGCCACCGCGATGGCAAAAACCCATCCCGGCGTGGAAATCCTCGCCACTGCCATCGACAACGTCAAGAACGGCGACTACCTGCGATTCTGGCGCGGCACCCTGCCCTATCTGGCGATGAGCCTGCTACTGGTATGGCTGACCGCGGCCGCCTTCTACCGCGACGTCGACCGTGACCGATTCAACAGCATTTTCAGCAGCAGCCAGGTCGCGCTTCTGGCGGTTTCCTATGTCGGCATCAACCTCACCGACACTTACGTCGACCTGACCGGCCCCGTCACCTGGGCCATCGGCTACTTCAGTATCGCAAAAGTCTACGCCCTCGCCACTGACCGGGCCCTGCAACGTTGGCTGGCGTTCGGCGTTTCCCCAGGCGAAGAAGGTCTGCAGGCGATATTGATGCCGGTGCAGATCGCAAGCCCCGAACCATTGGGCGACGGTACGCTCAAAAAGATACGCAGCGAATTGCTTGAAATGGGCGATGTGCCAAAAAACGTGGAATCCCTGAAAGGCATACAGAGCGGCATTTGGGGTCTCTTCGGCGATATGCTCGTCATCCGCTGGACCTGCCCGCATGACAATGCTGCGCAAGCAGACCGGATTCGACAGGAAGCTGTCAAGGTCGGCGAGCAGCTTGCAGCGGCGTTGCGACGAGCGGGTGTGCAGTCCGGCGTTGACGCTTATCACGCGCTGCATGAAGGTGTGCTTTCGGGTGACAAGCCGCTGGCTCCGCAATGGCGCGCGCTGTTCGCACAAGCCATATTGAAACTGGAACACTTGCAACAAGAAAAGGATAAGGCATGAAACCCTCAAATACCCTGCTGGCAGCGCTGCTGATGCTGTCCGGTATTGCATTTGCCGCCGAGACCGGTACTGCGCTGAAAAACGACACCTTGCGCAAGGAGCCCTATGCCGACGCAAAGGCGATGGGTACGCTGAAACGCAATGACAAGGTTCAAATCCTCGCCAAGAAAGGCGCCTGGCTGCAGATCAAGGCCGGCAAATCCACCGGCTGGGTGCGCCTGCTGTCGGTTAAACGTGGGACATCTGGCTCATCGAACGAAGCCGCCGGTGTACTCGGCCTGGCAAGTGGCCGCAGCGGTACCGGGCAAGTCGTCTCCACCACAGGCGTGCGCGGCCTGAATGAAGAGGAATTGAAAAGTGCCAAATTCAATGAGGAAGAAATGAAGCAACTGGAAGCCAACACCGTCAGCGAAGCCGATGGCAAGAAATTTGCCGCCGCAGGCGGCCTCAAGGCACGCAAGCTGGATTATCTACCCCAACCGCAACCATCCACAGGGAGCGCGCAATGATCAAACGCACTCTTTTACTGACCGTGCTCATTGCGATAATTTCTCCGGCACAGGCGCTCGATCTGGGCGAGACATTGAAGGATGCGCTGGATCAGAAGAATCAGGAAAAAGCGCCAGAGCAAAGCCAGACCGAAACTACACCGGCGTCAGGCGAGCCCACCATCAATCTGAGAAAGCCCTCGCGCGCAGAGGAAATCAAGTTAGGCCGCGAAATCGCCGGCAATATTCTCGGCGCCGCGCCACTGGTCAAAGACCCCGAACTGCAGAAGTACGTCAACAAGGTCGGACGTTGGGTTGCCTCGCAAGGCGAGCGCTCCTATCTCCCGTGGCATTTCGGCGTCATCGAGTCCGAAGATCTCAATGCCTTTGCCGCTCCGGGCGGCTATGTCCTGATCACCAAGGGCCTGTATCGACAACTGCATAACGAAGCGGAGCTTGCCGGTGTGCTGGGCCATGAGATCGGACACGTGATCAAGAAACACCAACTCAAGTTGCTGCAAAAACAGCAATTGTTAAGCATGGGTGCGGGACTTCTAAGCGGCAAACTGGGCAAAGAAAATCCTACCGTGCAGAAAGCCATTGGCAGTGGTGCGGAAATCAGCGCCCGCAGTCTGGACAAGGATGCCGAATACGAAGCTGACCGCATCGGGATGGTACTCGCCGGACGTGCCGGCTACGAGCCGTTCGGCCTGCCGGAAGTGCTGCAAACCATAGGCCATGCCGGCAAGGATGACGGGCGCGTCGCGCTGTTGTTCAAGACCCATCCGCACCCCGACGATCGCTTGGCAAAACTGGGCGACGCTGTCGGCGACCGACTGGACAAGGTCAATAACGGAAAAACATTGGAGAACCGCTTCTACAAGCTGAAAAACTAGGCTTGTAACACGTCATGGACACTACCCTTCTGCTTTGGGTATTGGCGGTCAGCCTGATCCTTACCGGGCTGGCAGGCATCGTCCTGCCCCTGCTCCCCGGCGCGCCGCTGCTGTTTCTGGGACTGGTGGCTGCGGCCTGGGCGGAAGACTTCGCCTATGTCGGTTATGGCACGCTGGGCGTCCTGGCGGCGCTGACCGTACTCATTTACGTAGTCGACTTTTTTGCCGGCATCCTCGGTGCAAAGCACTTCGGTGCCAGTCCCCGCGCAATGATAGGTGCCGCAATCGGCACGGTAATCGGCCTTTTTCTTGGCATCGTCGGCATCATCATCGGGCCTTTTGTCGGGGCCGTAATCGGTGAGCTGTCGGTTCGCCGCGAATTGATCGGTGCAGGCATGGCCGGTCTGGGCACCACCATAGGGCTGATCCTCGGTGTCGCGGCAAAGATTGCCCTCGGCCTCACCATGGTTGGCATATTCGTGCTTGTGCGGTTTCTTTGATCCACCGTAAAACCACAGTGCCGCTGAATCAAAAAAGCCCGGCACTGCCGGGCTTTTTTGTGGGTTGCAATCAGACCTTGGAGGCCTTTTTGCGCTCGTGTTCCTGCAGATGACGCTTGCGCAAGCGCAATGACTTCGGCGTAATTTCCACCAATTCGTCGTCGTCGATGAATTCGACCGCATATTCCAGCGACATCAGGATGGGCGGCACCAGGCGTACGGCTTCGTCGGTACCGGAGGCGCGCACGTTGGTCAGTTGCTTGCCCTTGATCGGATTCACCACCAGATCGTTGTCGCGGCTGTGTATGCCGATGATCATGCCTTCGTATAGCTTGTCGCCGGGGCTGACGAACATGCGGCCGCGATCCTGCAGTTTCCACAGCGCATAGGCAACCGCTTCGCCTTGCTCGGCGGAAATCAGCACGCCGTTGCGACGGCTCGGCATATCGGCCTTGAGCGGCGCATATTCGTCGAAAATGTGCGCCATCAGGCCGGTACCGCGGGTCATGGTCAGGAATTCGCTCTGGAAACCGATCAGACCGCGCGCCGGAATACGGTATTCGAGGCGGGTACGGCCATTACCGTCGGAGGCCATGTTCTGCAGTTCGCCACGACGGCGACCCAATTCTTCCATGACCGCGCCCTGGCATTCGTCTTCCAGATCGACGGTCAGGATTTCATACGGCTCGCACTTCTGGCCGTCGATTTCCTTGAACACTACGCGCGGCTTGCCGACTGCAATTTCATAGCCTTCGCGGCGCATGTTTTCCAGCAGGATGGTCAAATGCAGTTCGCCGCGACCGGAAACGCGGAACACATCCGCGTCGGCAGTCTCTTCAACCTTCAGCGCAACGTTCACTAGCAGTTCGCGCGTCAGGCGATCGCGAATCTGGCGGCTGGTGACGAACTTGCCTTCGGTCCCGGCCAGCGGTGAAGAGTTGACCATAAAGTCCATGGTCAGCGTCGGTTCGTCCACTGCCGTGAGCGGCAGGCCGACCGGGTTTTCGCGGTCGGCAATGGTCACGCCGATACCGATGTCGTCTAGGCCGGAAATGATGATGATGTCGCCCGCTTCAGCCTCTTCCACCGGCACGCGCTCCAGACCCTGGAAGCCCAGCACCTGGTTGATGCGGCCAGAAGCCATTTGCTCATCGCCCTTCATTACCGCGACTTGCTGGCCAGGCTTAATGCGGCCGTTCAGCACACGTCCGACGCCAAGGCGACCGGTGTAGCTGGAATAATCGAGCGCGGAAATCTGGAATTGCAGCGGCGCATTCGGATCGCCTTGGGGCGGTTCAACATGCTTCAGCACGGTTTCGAACAGCGGACGCATGGTATCGGAAGGAACCTTCATGTCCAGCGTAGCAAAGCCGTTCAGCGCCGAGGCATACACCACCGGGAAATCGAGCTGCTCATCAGTCGCGCCGAGGTTGGCGAACAGGTCGAACGTCTGGTTGATCACCCAGTCGGTACGCGCACCCGGACGGTCCACCTTGTTGATCACGACGATGGGCTTGAGGCCCAGCGCCAGTGCCTTCTTGGTCACGAAGCGGGTTTGCGGCATCGGGCCTTCCACGGCATCGACCAGCAGCACCACGCCGTCCACCATACCCAGTACGCGCTCCACTTCGCCACCGAAGTCGGCGTGTCCCGGCGTGTCGACGATATTGATGTGGGTACCTTCGAAATTGACCGCGGTATTCTTGGCCAGAATAGTGATGCCACGCTCCTTTTCAAGATCATTGGAGTCCATCACCCGCTCGGTGACCTGTTGGTGGGCAGCAAAGGTACCTGCCTGCTGCAACAGCTTGTCCACCATGGTGGTCTTGCCGTGGTCAACGTGGGCGATGATGGCGATGTTTCTGAGGGCGCGTGACATGTAATTGAACCGTATTGGAAAAACCCAGCATTCTAGCACACTGGCTTGATCTAATTACCATGTACCATATGATGAAACTTCATCCGCATGTTTGGCGGCAGACCCGCAGCGACGCAAAATACTGATTGACAAGATGATTTATACACCTATAATGCGCGCTTCGTCGCAGTTCACTGAACTGACGATTCATCGCCCTGACCCCTCTAGAAGTCGTTTCGTTACTTCTCTTGTTTTTACCGGTTAGCGTCGATGCCCGAGCGCCGGTAAGAATTCCAACCAGAATTCTGTGCCCCTTTCTGTCCGATGACAGAGCTGTGCCTGCTTGCGTATTTACTATTCCTCTCGTTAAGGAAAAATTGTGTCTTTTGAAAATCTGAACCTTCACCCGTCCATTCTTCACGCTTTGCAAGAAGCGGGTTATACCGAAGCTACGCCCATTCAGGCCGAAGCCATTCCTGAAATCATGGCTGGCCACGACCTGATGGCGTCTGCACAAACCGGTACCGGCAAAACCGCTGCCTTTATTGTGCCCGCACTCAACCTGCTGGCTACGCCGCATCCATCCAAGAGCCGCGGCCCGCGCATCCTGGTACTCGTACCGACACGCGAACTTGCAGCCCAAGTGAACGAAGCCGCACGCAAGTACGGCAAGTTCATCCGCGCACGCACCGTCAGCATCGTCGGCGGCATGCCTTACCCGCTGCAAAACAAGTTGCTGTCGCAACCGCTGGATATCCTGGTCGCAACGCCGGGCCGACTGCTGGACCACATGGAACGCGGCCGCATCGATCTTTCCCGTCTGCAAATGCTGATCCTGGATGAAGCCGACCGCATGCTGGACATGGGCTTCATGCCTGACGTCGAGCGCATCTGCTCCGCACTGCCGGGCGAACGCCAAACCCTGCTGTTCTCGGCCACGCTGGAAGGCAACATTGCACGCATCGCGTCGCAAATCCTGCGCAACCCCAAGACCATCCAGATCGCCGCGCAACAGGCCAAGCACGAAAACATCGAGCAACGCCTGCACTTCGTCGACGACATGGGCCACAAGAACAAGCTGCTGGAGCACCTGCTGATCGCTCCGGACGTGAACCAGGCCATCGTGTTCACCTCCACCAAGCGCCACGCCGAACTGCTGTCGGAAGACCTGATCGCCGCCGGCCACAAGGCTGCCGCGCTGCATGGCGACATGACCCAGGGCGCGCGTAACCGCACGCTGACCAAGCTGCGCCACGGCGACGTGAACGTACTGGTCGCCACCGACGTTGCCGCTCGCGGTATCGACATCGCCGGCATCAGCCACGTCATCAACTACGACCTGCCGAAGTTCGCCGAAGA
>CAMLME010000064.1 GCA_946481235.1 uncultured Methylobacillus sp.
CTTTGAGCATCTGACTCTGACGGGAAGCGACTTCCCGGTCCGAAACGCCGATTTGTCGGCTTGGGCGCCAGCTTTCTTCAAGTACGCCACCGCGTGTCGGCATCTTGATTCCATGCTGCGCGATGACGCCGCCACGCATGCGGCCTAACCCTTCGCTCGAGCGGACGCACAACGGCATGGCGCTGCGCGCCGATCAGCTCAAACGTTAGTTGCGATAAGGAGTTCTGTTGCATGCCGAAACCGAATGTCGAATCCGGTCACAAGGCGACCCTCGATTCTTTGTTGCTCAACATGCCAAGCGTGGCGGAGGGAAAGATGTTCGGTTATGCCGCTTACTATGTAAATGGAAGGCTATTCGCCTGCATCTACGGCGAAGGGGTAGGAGTCAAGGTTCCTGAGGAGGTCGCGAACAAGCTTCTATTTGAGAAACATGTTGTCCCATTCCAGCCCCTTGGCAAACCGAAAATGCGGGAGTGGATTCAAATAAATCGTGCGAGGTCGGAAGACTACCGAAAGGATATAGACATCTTCCGTACCTCTGTAGAGTTCGTGAGTTAAATGCAAACTACGAAAAGAAAGAAAAAATGATGAAGAACGGCGTCGCGAAAATTCTGGTTGCA
This sequence comes from uncultured Methylobacillus sp., assembly GCA_946481235.1. The sequence goes on from CAMLME010000064.1 coordinate 621, forward strand.
GGTCTCGTGGGCGGTTTTATAGGGAACGGGGTGCTGGGCGCCTTATTTTCCAGCCCTCCGGTCCAGTCGATACTGTACAACCCAGAATGGCAGAGTCAGCTCTTTATAGAGATTACCCCGAAACGAAACATACCCGTCTCGGTCGCTGGCCTTGTCATATTGAGCATCATCCACGCTTGGCTTTTCAGCGTTCTCATGCCCTCGATACCCGGGAAAACATGGTTGAAAAAGGGACTGTTCTGGGGGTTAACGATTTGGTTAATGTATTGGTTGTTTCAGGAATGGTTCATATACAACACGTTGCTTGGTGAACCACTCCTTCTGAATGTCCTCGAACTCACTATCTTGATGCTGGGTTCCCTGGTTGAGGGAGTCGTCATTGCGTTTTTTCTGGCACGAAAATTTTCAGGCGGTAAATGAACATCGCGCCTAACGACGCGTTCAACGCGGACGCTAGGCGTCGAATCAACTTTCTGTTACGAGGTAGACACTATGCGACACAGCGAGAGACACAGAACCCACCGGACAGGCTGGCTCCGCGCTGCCGTTCTTGGCGCGAACGACGGTATCGTTTCTACCGCTAGCCTTGTCTTGGGTGTTGCTGCGGCAGGCGCAGATACCAAGGGCATTATGGTTGCAGGGGTCGCTGGCCTTGTCGCCGGTGCCATGTCAATGGCTGCAGGCGAGTATGTCTCGGTCAGTACGCAAGCTGATACTGAACGCGCGGATCTGGCGCGGGAGAGCAAGGAGTTAGCCGCAAATCCCGCAGAGGAACACGCAGAACTCATGGCCATCTACGCCAAGCGTGGACTGGATGCAACCCTGGCCTCGAACGTTGCTACTCAATTGATGCAGCACGATGCACTTGCCGCGCATGCGCGGGATGAGCTGGGCATATCGGACACGCTGGCCGCGAAACCAGTGCAAGCCGCATTGGCTTCGGCGGGCACATTTGCGGTGGGCGCAGCGCTTCCTCTTCTGATGGTTCTCTTGCTTCCAGTTTCTCTACTCATGTGGGGTCTCGCCGGCAGCTCGCTCTTATTTCTTGCGCTGTTGGGCCTTCTGGCCGCACACACAGGCGGGTCACCCGTGATTGCGTCTGTAACGCGCATCACGTTTTGGGGCGCGTTGGCTATGGCATTGACCGCTGGAGTTGGTGCCCTCTTTGGCGTGGCCGCTTGAAATCCACGGCGCCCAAAAGCCCGACGCCTAACCCCTTCGCTCAACCGGACATATAGCGGCAAGCCGCAATGCGCCGGTTAGCTCAAACGTTAGCCTGCTCTATAGATTGAGAGATACTTATGAAATCAAAAGATGCAAACAAAAACCTATCCGTCAAGAAAGCTTCGCTTGGACATGTGCTTAGGAAAAATGAAAAAATCAAAGAAACTGTCAAAAAGGCTGCCAGTGAACTCACATCGGTAAATAAAGTTCTTAAGCAAGGAAAAGTTCCTGTTCAGGTTGTTAAACAGGCCCTCATTCAGAATGAAAATGTTGAACTTAAGGTTGCGCAAGCAGCAACCGATTTGAAGCTAGTTAACACCCAACTCGCCAAAGAATTGGCCGATCGAATAGTTATCGAATCTGAGCTCGCCGAAACGAAGACCGACTTGGCTGATACGAAGACCGACTTGGCCGAAGTGCTCGATGATTTATCAAAATCCCGAATCAATGAAGAAGAGGCGCAGAAAATTGCGCTTCAGGACGCACTCACCGGCCTTCCAAACCGCGTGTCATTTGAACTGAGTCTCGACCACGGGTTAATTCAGGCAAAGCGCCACGGTTGGGGACTCGCCGTCCTATTTATTGATATCGATAAATTCAAAAATATAAACGACTCTTATGGTCATGATGCGGGAGACCAGGTGCTCCTGATGGTGGCAAATCGTTTAAAAACTTCTGTACGTGATGAAGACACGGTTAGTCGCTGGGGAGGCGACGAATTTGTTTGCCTGTTGTTGGAAGTCAAGCAAGAAGCCGACGTGACTCGCCTTGCAAAGAAGATGATTGATCGAATTGCTGAACCCTATGAGTTTAATGGGACCGTTTTTTCTATAAAAGCAAGTATCGGTATTGCCATATATCCCACAGATGGAGAAACGGTCAATATTCTTTTCAAAAATGCCGATACCGCAATGTATAAAGCCAAGGGAACAGAGAAGCGAGTTGTGCTGTTCCGAGAATCTAGTGAACAAAACGCGGGCTAACATCGCGTGCCGTCGGACGGCTTCGTGTTGGCACTCATACTTTTGTCCACATACAAGTGGGCATAGCTATCCGAACTTTCCCCGATAAAGTAGACGCCTGACTACAGAGCAACACATCAGGACAATACTTGACCAACCCTGGCTTTCAGGCCCACCTTGATTAAATCAATTGTTATGTACGTTATCGTACAGACCGGTCGCGAACAGGCATCCAGTATTCAATTTATGGATGTAGCTCGCAGATTGCTGGCGCCGGCAGGCGCAGGGCTAGCGATCATGACTTGATGCGCCGCTCAAGGAGAATTGATATGTACAGGATGCTCATTCTTGCGCCGCTCACGGCGCTTATACTCAGTGCGTGCGTGGTTGCTCCCGCAGATCACCATAGAGTGGTTGTGGCGCCAGCACTGCCGTCAGTCGTGGTGTTGGAGGCAGAGCCATATTACTTTCAGCATGGATATTATTACTACTACGACAATCGCCACTGGCGCTATTCAAATTCAAGATCCGGGCCTTGGATGGACCTTCCAAAGAGCCACTATCCGAAAGAGACCCGCTTCAAGGGCCGTGGCGATGGACGCGGTAGAGATCGTGATCGTGACTACGATCATGACCGGTATGATAGAAGATAAAGGGTTCGCTCATAATGAGTTGACCTGATTGGCTTCCACCGTTTTAACAACATTTATTGAACGTCAAAAGGCTGGCGCAAAACACCAGCCTTTTGATGTCAACTTTCGCACTTCATTCTGCTTCGCACGTAATGCCTTTCGCATTGTCCAATCGCAAGTTTATGGCTAAGGATGAGCTTGCTTATTCATGCCAGGAGCGGTTTACTCACCGATAAAACAAACCGAAGCTGGGCTGTCTAAATCTTTTTCGCTTAAAGCGCCTACCATGGCTGCAGGCAGTTAGTCGGCAATCAAGCCGCGCAGAACAAGGCGCTTCAATTCAACCCAATTGGGCCTTTAGTGCTCATGCTAATAACGGCTGATTCACATGCGTAAATTCACCCAGGCCCTGTTATTTTCCTTGTGTATTCTGGGGTGCCAGCCGGCACTCGGGGAATCTGCAGGTAACAAGGCCGCCACGCCATCCAAACCACCCGACAATGTGCCGCCTCTGCTGGTACCTATGACTCCTGCCATTCCCGAACCGGTGAGAATTGTTTCCGTCTTTGGCGCCCAGGAGTTGAAGGTTTATCAGTTGCCGTTTGAAGACGCGTATCCGACCGGCCCTTTCGAAAGGCTGGATATGAACCGGTATTTGTTCATCACTAAATGCGGAGATGTTTACTTCGCCCAATTGGAAGGCGAGCTGCGATTACTCAATCCGGCACAGCCGTTGACCAAGCCAGCGGCCGAGGGCGATAAAGCGGTGGTGTATTGCAAGGATTCCTCCGGCGTGAAGGATATGCTGCTGCTTAACAACGCGTTGTTTGTCGCTTACACGACCTGGGATGCGGAAAACAATGGCGCGCGAATGGCGGTGACTGAGTATGAGCTGGATGCGGATGGCCTGGGGTTGACGTTCAAGCGTGAAATCTTCCTGAGCAGCCCGGCCGTCAAGGAGCCTTTGCTCGGATTGCAAACCGGCGGGAAGCTGGCGCTGGGTGAAAACGATCACACACTCTACTTAAGCGTCGGCGACTTTTCCCGGCCGGATAAAGTCCAGGACAAAACGACGACTATCGGAAAAGTGATCAAGATCGATTTGAAGAAACCCAGCGCCGAGGTGTTTGCGACTGGCATACGCTCGCCTTCCGGCGGCTTGCTGTTCGATCGGGTGTCCAACGAGCTCTGGTTGACCGACCATGGGCCTCGGGGCGGCGATGAAATCAATCTGATCAAGAGCGGCAAAAACTACGGGTGGCCTGCGGTGAGCTATGGGACCATTTACGAGCGTGATGGGATGGGCACTTATTACGGCAATAAATTCAATAATCATGAGGGTTACGAAAAGCCGGCCATGACCTTTGTGCCATCCATCGGCATTGGCCCGATTGCCAAATACCCCCCAACGGGAAAAACCGACTATTGGGATAACGATTATTTCATTGCCGGCATGGGGGCAAATATGCTTTACCGCGTAAAAAAAGAGGGACCGAACCTGATCTATGCCGAGCCGGTATTATCCGGCTACAGGATCCGGGCGATGAAGATTGATCATCAGGGTAATTTCTACATGAAAACAGAGTCGAACCAGTTTCTGATCTCGCAATAAACCTGCAGGCCAAAAAGCAAGGAGGTTGACTATGCCTATCCAGCTCGACCACACCATCGTGCCCTCGCATGACATGGTGGCTTCCGCGAAACTGCTGGCCGATCTGCTGGGCGTGCCATGCGGACCCGCGCATGCAGGGCCGTTCTTTGCCGTGTATGTCAATGATGGGCTAACCCTCGACTTCATCGATACGGATGAGAAGTTTCCCGTCTACCACTTCTGCTTTCGGGTGAGCCAAGACGAATTTGATGCGATCCTGGGACGCATTCAGGCAGCCGGCATCAAATTTCGCAGCTCGGTCCGCGGACCGGTCGATATGCGGATCAACACCGATTACGGGGGCAGCCAGATCTACTGGAACGAACCGGACGGGCATCAGTGGGAAATTCTGACGGTCAGCTATGCGCGCCAAGCATCTTGAATCCCGGCTCGGCATGAGGCCGCTGCTCTTTCGCACACTGGCTGTTGTTGCCTTATCGTTCTTTTCGGGTACGTCGTATTCGGCCGAGCTTTCACCTTCTACCCGGCAGGAGGTCAATGCACTATTGGAGAATCTGGGTGCTTCGGAATGCCGCTTCTTTAGAAATGACACCTGGCACACCGGCGCCGCGGCTCGCGATCATCTGAAAAAGAAATACGACTATCTGGTAAAGAAGGGGCTGGTTGCCAAGACTGAAGACTTCATTGCTCACGCAGCCACCAAGAGCAGCGTCACCGGAGAAGCCTACAAGGTACAGTGCCCGGGGCACGATGCCGAGTTGAGCGGCTCCTGGCTCATGTATGAACTCGAGCGTATAAGAAAAACGCAAACTCAATAACCAAACTGCACTGAATCCGGCTTTCATCCGTCCTTCAGTCGCAAATCCAAAGAAAGCGAATCATCATGATGGGAAGATGCGTTGCAATCTGCTTTTTCCTTGCATTCCAATCGCAGGCGCATGCGATCGAGGAATCGTCGACAGTGCACATATCAACGATATTGAAAACCACCACAAGCTGGGATGGCACACCTATCGTTTATCCTTCAGGGCAAGCGGAAATCACCGGGATGGTGGTCGAAATCGCGGTTGGCGGCGAAACCGGTTGGCACATGCATCCTGTCCCGTCGTTCGGCATGATGCTCGAGGGCGAGCTTGAAGTGCATCTGAAAAGCGGTGCAATCAAAGTCCTAAAAGCGGGCGATGCCGTGGCGGAAGTTGTCGATACGGCGCACAACGGCCGTAATGTCGGTACCACTGCGGTGAAGATTGTGGTGTTCTACGCCGGCACATCGGGTGGCGAGTTATCGTTCAAGAACGCAATAAACCCAGCCCCCGACTGACTCATCCAACTCGCCAAGGCCTTGTATCCGGAGCCGAAACCTTAAAGCCCTCGCTCCACCATATCTATCAATCGCTGGCCCACCATATCGGCCTGGGCATGATCCAGTCCGCGCAAGGGACCGTCGATAAGCAGCATGGCAAGGCCATGGACGGCAGACCACGCAAAGAATTCCGAAACCGGACGCCGCTCCTCCGGCAATTCTCCCGCATCCACCAGTTCATCCAGCGATACACTCAATATCTGAAAAGGTGTTAAGCCGCTGCTGCCCGTACTGGCAGGATTGGCGGCGTTGCTCAGGTCGGCATGTTCTGAGAACGCCATCCTGAACAATCCCGGTTCCGTCTGGGCAAAATACAAATAGCCGGTTCCGACGGCTCTTAGCCGGGCCCGGGCATCACGCGCCTTGTCGCCGGAAGGCACGATATCGGCGAGCTCGTTTTCCATCGCGTTGGCCAGCCGTGACTGGGCCGCCATTGCCACAGCACGCAGCAGCGACTTCAGGTCTTCAAAATGGCGATAGGCTGCATTGGGGGCGACTCCGGCCTGCCGGGTTACTTCACGCAATACGATGGCGTCCTTTCCACCTTTTCTCGCCAGCTCGATGGCCGATTCAAGCAAAGTGCGGTAGAGGTCGCCGTGACGATAAGTGCTGCGTTTGGTTGGTTTCTCAATATTTTTCGTCATACCTGTTGTGTACATCGTCCACATTTTGTTACCATTGTGTACAGTGTACACATTAATCCTACTTTAATAAAGGAGATTAACGTCATGACCAAGCCCGACCCCATTCCTCCCGGCATGCACAGCATTACTCCGCACCTTGTCTGCGCTGGCGCTGCGGATGCCATCGAGTTTTACAAGAAAGCTTTCAATGCCCAGGAATACGGCCGCGTACCAGGGCCGGACGGCAAGCTGATGCATGCGCTGATCAACATCGGCGATTCCATGGTCATGCTGGTCGACGAGTATCCCGAATACGGCTCGCTCGGCCCCAACGCCCGCAATGGGACAAGCGTGACCTTGCATATGTATGTGGAGGATGCCGACAAGCAGTTCAAGCAGGCGGTGGACGCGGGCTGCACGGTGCGCATGCCGCTCGACGACATGTTTTGGGGCGATCGCTATGGCATCGTGCAGGACCCTTTCGGGCATCAATGGTCCATCGCCACGCATACCCGCGATGTGAGCCCGGAGGAAATCATGGCTGGCGCTGCCAAAGGCTGCCCTGAAAATGGCTGACCAAGGCCATCATATGAATTCCGGAACCGGAAATACATACGAACTCGTATTGACCCGCATCATCGATAACCAGCGGGCTGCACTGGTCGCCAAACTGTAATGCTGAGCATCCTGCTCGCTGCAACGCCCGCACTCCGGCCTTCGCAGCACCGGCAATCGACAGGAGGATATTCCATGAAAAAGATCGCCCCATGCCTGTGGTTCGACGGACAGGCAGAAGAAGCCGCCACGTTTTATACCGGCATTTTTCCCAATTCGAAAATTACCGCTATTTCGCACTACGGCGAGGTCGGTCAGGAAATTCACGGCAGGCCGCCGGGGTCCGTCATGACGGTGGCTTTCGAGCTCGACGGGCAACCGTTTACCGCGCTCAACGGCGGGCCGACATTTACATTCAGCGAGGCCATTTCATTCCAGATCAGTTGCGAAAACCAGCAAGAGCTGGACGCCTACTGGGAAAGACTTTCGCAGGGCGGAAACGAAGCTGCGCAGGTGTGCGGCTGGCTCAAGGACAAGTTCGGCGTTTCGTGGCAAGTGATTCCCGCCACCCTGGACACCATGATGCAGGACCCGGACACGGAAAAATCCGGGCGTGTCATGGGCGCGCTGCTACAGATGAAAAAACTCGATATCGCTGCTTTGCAGCGCGCTTATCTCGGATAGGAGAAATCGATGAAGACGCTTCATTTCACTACCCTCATCCATGCCAGTCGCGAAGCCGTATGGAATGCCATGCTCGCGCCTGAAACCTACAAAATGTGGACCGCAGAATTTTGTGAAGGCTCGTATTTCGAAGGCTCCTGGGCCAAGGGCGAACGTATTCGTTTTTTATCACCGGACGGCTGTGGCATGACTTCGGTTATCGCCGAGAACCGGCCCCATGAATTCCTTTCCATCCGGCACCTCGGCATCATCAAGGATGGCGTCGAGGACACCGAAAGCGAGGAAGCGCGAAGCTGGGCGCCTGCCTACGAGAATTACTCCTTCTCGGCATCCGGCACCTCTACCGAGCTTGCGGTCGATATGGACGTGACGCCCGAATTCGAAGAGTACATGGCCAAAACCTGGCCCAAGGCACTCGCCAAGCTCAAGGCCATTAGCGAAGCAGGCGCTGGGAAGGTGCATGAAAATAATTGATTAGCAACGCCGGATAGGGAGTTTGGCACTAAAATCCCTCGGATGAATCGAATAAAAAATCTTTGCATTTACTGCGGCTCACGTCCGGGCAGACTCGAAAGTTATGCGGATGCGGCGCGGGTATTGGCCGAATCGATGGTCAAGCGGGATATCGGACTGGTTTACGGCGGAGCGAGCGTCGGCATCATGGGCATCGTGGCCAACCATGTGCTGCAATTGGGAGGCCGCGCTGTCGGCGTCATTCCGGAAGCATTGATGCTCAAGGAAGTCGCGCATCATCATTTGACCGAACTGCACGTAACGCCTTCCATGCACGCCCGAAAAATGCTGATGGCGGAGCTTTCCGACGGATTCATTGCCTTGCCCGGCGGCATCGGCACCCTGGAAGAAATCTTCGAAGTCTGGACCTGGGCGCAGCTCGGCTTGCACCACAAACCGTGCGGATTGTTGAACGTCGAAGGCTATTACGATCCTTTGCGGAAATTCCTCGATCACACTGTCGAGGAGCAGTTCGTCCAGCCGGACATTCGTTCGATGCTGATCGTCGAAAGCGAACCGGAAGCCTTGATGGCACGCCTCCTCGATTATCAGGCGCCCAGGATGGCAAAGTGGGTAGAAAAGGACGAAACGTAAGCCTCGGGACGTCCTTCCCACTAATTGAACGTTCAGCCGAGACAAGGTGAATAAGCCTTACAGCCCCTATCTTCACTGAACGAAGCATCGCGAGTAAGCTTGGAAACATTTCAGTCTCTCGTAAAACAAGGTACTAAAAATGTCCAAAGAGAATTTCCTGCATCTTCAGCACAGCGAAACCGTGGTTGCCAGCATGGCAGCGACCATCCTTTCCGCTTATATCCAGAAAGGTGAGCTGGACGACAGCAATGAGGATGCGTTGATCGAGAAGGCGATCACTATCGCTGTCAAACTTGCCGCCGTTACCGACCGGCATGTCAAAAGCGATGAGGAATGGGTCAAGAAAGGCACCGATTCGGCTTACCTCATCGGATAAAGATCAGCCCATGGACCCACGAGTATTTTTTGCCGCCGAACGCACCTTGCTGGCCTGGATACGCACCGGCCTGACGATCATCGCCCTCGGTTTCGTGGTCGCGAGGTTCGGGCTGTTCCTGGCATTGTTTTCAGGCCAGAAAACCACCGCTGACGCACATGGCTGGTCCAGCATGCTCGGCGTTTCGCTGGTTGTGGCTGGAGCGGTGGCAATGCTGGGCGCACTTCATAATCACCGCAGTTATCTTCGGCAATTGCCGCAACATGACATCCCGCAGGTTGCGATGCCGTGGCTCACCTCCGTGGTTACGTTAGCGGTGGCGTGCTTCGGCCTCATGCTTGCCTTGTACCTTGCCGTGGCTTGAGCAAAACCTGTATCGCCTGCTGGCCGACCTGCTGCTGCTGGCGCATTTTGCGTTCATTATTTTCGTGCTGCTGGGCGGATTGCTGATGCTCAAATGGCCGCAGGTTGCCTGGCTGCATATTCCGGCCGCGCTCTGGGGTGTACTGACGGAGCTCCTGAGCCTGCCATGCCCGCTTAC
>CAMLME010000065.1 GCA_946481235.1 uncultured Methylobacillus sp.
ACAGCCGCAGCTTGTCGCGCGAGAACTCCTCGCGCGTCCCGTTCTGCTTGACCACTTGCGGCATGTGCAGTTCCGCTTTTTCGTAAGTGGTAAAACGCTTCTCGCAGGAAGCGCAGCGACGACGACGACGGATGGTATCGCCTTCGTCATTGACGCGGGAGTCAATGACCTGGGTATCGTCGGCGCCGCAGAACGGACATTTCACGGGGCTTAAGCTCCGTAGACCGGGAAGCGAGCGGTCAATGCGTGCACCTTGTCGCGCACGGCAGCGATCTTCGCTTCGTCGGTCGGCGCATCCAGCACGTCGGCGATGAAGTGCGCGACCTGGCGGGCTTCTTCTTCCTTGAAGCCGCGCGTGGTGATCGCCGGCGAGCCGATGCGGATGCCGGAGGTGACGAACGGGCTTTCCGGATCGTTAGGAATCGCGTTCTTGTTGACGGTGATGTCCGCCAGCCCCAGCGCCGCGTCGGCCGCCTTGCCGGTCAGGCCCTTGGGACGCAGGTCGACGAGGAACATGTGCGATTCGGTGCGGCCGGAGATGATGCGCACGCCGCGTTCGGCCAGGGTTTGCGCCATCGCGCTGGCGTTCTTCAGCACCTGCTCTTGGTACACCTTGAATTCCGGCGTCATTGCTTCAGCAAAGGCCACCGCCTTGCCAGCGATCACATGCATCAGCGGGCCGCCTTGCAACGACGGGAAGACATTGGAGTTGATCGACTTTTCGTATTCCGCCTTGGCGAGAATGATGCCGCCGCGCGGGCCGCGCAGGGTCTTGTGCGTGGTGGAGGTGACGAAATCGGCATGCGGCACCGGATTCGGATACACGCCGGCAGCGATCAGGCCGGAATAGTGGGCCATGTCGACCATGAAATAGGCGCCGACCTTCTTGGCGATTTCGGCCATACGCGCCCAGTCAAAGCGCAGTGCATAAGCGGACGCACCACCAATCAGCAGCTTGGGTTGCTTTTCCATCGCCACGCGCTCCATGTCGTCGTAGTCGATCTCTTCCTTGTCGTTCACTCCGTAGGCGACGATGTTGAACAGCTTGCCGGACAGGTTGGCCGGGGAGCCGTGCGTCAGGTGGCCGCCGTGGCCGAGGTTCATGCCCATCACCGTGTCGCCCGGTTTGAGGATGGAGAAATACACTGCCTGATTGGCCTGCGAGCCGGAGTGCGGCTGCACGTTGGCATATTCAGCGCCGAACAGCTTCTTTACGCGGTCGATGGCGATCTGTTCGATCTGATCCACATACTCGCAACCGCCGTAGAAACGCTTGCCCGGATACCCTTCGGCGTACTTATTGGTCAGTTGCGACCCTTGCGCCTGCATGACGGCCGGGCTGGTGTAATTTTCGGAAGCGATCAGCTCGATGTGATGCTCCTGACGCTGGCGCTCGCCTTCGATGGCTTGCCAGATTTCCGCGTCACACGAGTTGAGGGTTTGGGAGTAGCTGAACATAGGTCGATTTCCGGGATGCAAAATGGTTGAATTCTAACATGTTAAGCCCCTCTCTCGCATCCTTGGGGCCGCATGGAATTACCGGAATGGCTGTTTACAGCCGCTGCGGTTCCGATCAACCAGTGCGCCCATCCCGACCCTCACGCAACCCTTTGTTTTACATGCACCTCAGTGCTGGCATATGGTTTGCTCATGTCTAGGCGAGCGATCTCTCCATCGTCTTCCACTAAACCCCGCCGGGCGAATAACAACACGACCGTCCGGCGGGTCTTTTTTTGCCTGCAGCGCGCTATAATCCTGCAATTGAATCAGCGGCCTCCAGCATGACCCTTATCCGCGAAAAGGACTTCGTCGACAGCATCGCCGACGCCCTGCAATACATCTCCTATTACCACTCGCCCGACTTCCTGCACGCGATGCATGAAGCATGGAAGCGCGAACCCTCGCCCGCAGCGCGCGACGCCATCGCACAGATTCTGGTGAACTCCTACCTGTGCGCCGAAGGGCAGCGACCGCTGTGCCAGGATACCGGCATCGTCACCGCCTTCATCAAGGTCGGCATGCAGGTAAATTGGGACACCGACAAGAGCCTGCAGGACATGGTCGACGAAGGCGTGCGTCGCGCGTATCGACATCCGGACAACGTGCTGCGCGCCTCCATCGTGGCCGACCCCGCAGGCAACCGCAAGAACACGCGTGACAACACCCCGTCCATCGTGCACGTCGAACTGGTACCGGGCGACAAGGTGGATATTCGCATTGCAGCCAAGGGCGGCGGTTCGGAAAACAAGGCGCAGTTCGCGATGCTGGAGCCATCCGACGATATCGTTGAATGGGTGCTGGAAACCGTGCCAAAAATGGGTGCCGGCTGGTGCCCTCCCGGCGTGCTCGGTATCGGCATCGGCGGCACCGCAGAAAAAGCGGTACTGTTAGCCAAGGAATCGCTGATGGCCTCCATCGACATCCAGGAGCTGAAAGCACGCGGCCCGCAGAATCGCGCCGAGGAATTGCGGCTGGAACTCTACGAAAAGGTCAACCGCCTCGGTATAGGCGCACAAGGGCTGGGCGGCCTCACCACCGTACTGGACGTCAAGGTGCTGGACTACCCGACACACGCCACGTCCCTGCCTGTTGCGATGATCCCCAACTGTGCCGCCACGCGCCACGTGCATTTCACGCTGGATGGCAGCGGTCCGACGCAATTGCCCGCGCCCAAACTGGAAGACTGGCCGCAGATCGCGCTGGACGCCGGAGCGCCGATGCGTCGCGTCAATCTCGATCAATTGACCTCTACCGACATCGCACAATGGCAGCCTGGCGAAAAGCTGCTGCTGTCCGGCAAGCTGCTGACCGGCCGCGATGCCGCCCACCGCCGTTTGGCCGAAATGGCCGCGCGCGGCGAGCCCATGCCCGTAGACTTCACAAACCGTTTTATCTATTACGTCGGCCCCGTCGATCCGGTGCGCGACGAAGCCGTCGGCCCGGCAGGCCCAACTACCGCTACCCGCATGGATCGATATACCGATTTCATGCTGGAACATACCGGCCTGCTCGGCATGATAGGCAAGGCCGAACGCAGCGAAGCGACCGTCGACACGATCCGCCGCCACAAATCGGTGTACCTGATCGCAGTCGGCGGCGCCGCTTACCTGGTTTCCAAGGCTATCAAATCCGCTTGCATCGTCGCCTTTCCCGATCTCGGCATGGAGGCCATCTACGAATTCGAGGTGGAAGACATGCCGGTGACGGTTGCGGTGGACACTCAGGGCCATTCGGTTCATGTCAGCGGCCCCATCGAGTGGCGCGCGAAGATCGGCCATATCCCTGTATTTACGGAGTCGTAATGGCACAACTGTTCAGTCCGCTCAAACTGAGGGAGATCGAACTCAAGAATCGCATCGTCGTTTCACCGATGTGCCAGTATTCGGCCGATGGCGGCATGCCCAACAACTGGCATCTCGTCAATTACGGCAGCCGTGCCGTCGGAGGTGCGGCACTGGTGATGGTCGAAGCGACTGCTGTATGTCCTGAGGGCCGGATCACCCCTTGGTGTACCGGCATCTGGTCGGACGCACATACCGCTGCGTTTCGACCCATGACCGATTTCATCCGCGCTCAAGGTTCGGTGCCCGGCATCCAGATCGCACATGCCGGCCGCAAAGCCTCATGCACTCAGCCCTGGACCGGCAGCCAGTTCATTCCCTTGGGAGCCGGGGGCTGGCAAACCGTCGCCCCTTCGGCGATTCCGTTCAGCCCGGCTCACGGCGTACCGCATGCATTGACCCATGATGAGATCGACGGCATCGTCGAATTGTTTGCCGAAGCGGCCTGCCGCGCACTGGCCGCCGGCTTCGAGGTTGCGGAAGTGCACTGCGCGCACGGCTATCTGTTGAATGAGTTTCTGTCGCCGCTCGCTAACCATCGCGACGACGCATACGGCGGCAGCCTTGAAAACCGTTGCCGCCTGCCGTTGCGCGTCGCCAAAACAATACGCGACTTGTGGCCGGCGCAATGGCCGGTGTTCGTGCGCATCTCGGCAACGGATTGGGTCGATGGCGGTTGGGATCTCGCGCAATCGATACAATTCGCCAAATGGTTGAAGGAGATCGGCATCGACCTCATCGACTGCTCTACAGGCGGCATGGTGCCGAATGCGCAGATTCCGGCCGGGCCCGGCTTTCAAGTGCCATTTGCAGCCGGGGTACGCAAGGAGGCTGGCATCGCAACGGGCGCCGTCGGCATCATTACCACCTCGGCGCAGGCCGAACAGATACTTGTGGACGGCCAGGCAGATGCGATTTTCCTCGCGCGAGAATTGCTACGGGACCCCTACTGGCCGCTACGTGCCGCACGCGAACTGGGCGTGGACGTGGAGTGGCCGAATCAATATGTAAGAGCTAAAAGATAAATCCGGGAGAAAAAACGAATGAAATGGACTGACGTACAACAGATCGCAGAAGAGCTATACGACCAGCACCCGGACATTGATCCGCGCACGATACGCTTTACCGACTTGCATAACTATGTTGTTGGACTGGATGACTTCGACGACGAGCATAACCGTGGCGGCGAGAAAGTTCTGGAAGCGATCCAGGCTGCCTGGATCGCTGAAGCCGAATAAAGCTTAAATCGTCCGGGAGTAACGCGGCTTGTCGGTCGCCTGCTGGCGCAGGTAACCGTCGAATGCCATCGCGATATTACGCAGGAAGACCCGTCCCGCTTCGGTTACGCGGATCGTCGCGGGCTCAAGCACCACCAGCCCGTCTGTGTGCATTTCCTTCAGTTCTTCCAGCGCATCGGCGAAGTGGCTGTCGAAATCGATATTCCATTGCTTGCCGAAGGCCGCCTTGTCCAACTCCAGGTCGCACATGATCTGGGTAATGGCCTCGCGTCGCAGTTTGTCCTCGCGAGAAATGCGCAGGCCGCGCTCGATGGGCAGCGTGCCGGCCTCAACCCTCTCGCGATATTCCGAGATCACTTTCACGTTCTGCGCATAGACATCGTCGGTCTGCGAAATCGCCGAAACGCCGAAAGCGAGGATGTCGCAATCCTTATGCGTGGTGTAGCCCTGGAAGTTGCGGTACAGCGTCTTGGCTTTTTGCGCCTTCACCAGTTCGTCGTCAGGACGGGCGAAGTGGTCCATGCCAATATACACGTAGCCCGCAGCGGTCAGTTTTTCCAGAGTCAGTTTCTGCAATGCCAGGCGCTGGTCCAGGTGCGGCAACGTTTCTTCCGCGATCAGCTTCTGGTGCTTTTTCATCCAAGGTACATGCGCATAATTGAATACGGCAAAACGATCCGGCGCCATTCCGATAACCGTGTCCAGCGTACGCTCGAAGGTTTCCGGCGTCTGATGGGGCAAGCCGACCATCAGGTCGAAGTTGACGCTCTCGAATCCTTCCTCGCGAATCCAGCCATATACCTCACGAATTAATGCCTCGGGCTGCACGCGATTGACGGCATGCTGCACCTTGTCATTCAGATCCTGCACGCCAAGGCTGACGCGGTTGAAGCCACTTTGACGCAAGGCCCGGATATGTTCGAAGGTGAGTTCGCGCGGGTCCATTTCGCAGCCGATTTCGGCATCCGGCGCAATGCTGAATTTGCTGGCAAGGTACTCATACAGCCGACGCAAATCATCGGGATGAAGATAAGTCGGCGTACCGCCGCCCCAATGCAATTGCCGCACTTTTCTTTGCGGGCTGGTCAGTGCTGCCACCTGGTCGATTTCGCGGAACAGGACTTCCAGATAGGCCTTGGCCTTGCTGTAGTCCTTGGTAGCGATCATGTTGCAACCGCAGTAATAGCACAGCGTGTCGCAGAAGGGGATGTGGGTGTAGAGCGAGATATCGCGGCCTTTGTCCTGCGTGGCGCGCAACTCTTCCTCCCACTGCGCAGGGCCGAAGCTCTCGTGGAAATAGGGAGCGGTCGGGTACGACGTGTAGCGTGGCCCGGCCTTGCAATATTTATGAAGCAATTCGGCAGAAAATTCCATACGGGTCATTATATCAGACATAGATATCTTTTTAACAAAAAGACAATCACCCCCCGACCTAAGGGCTATTGACATCCTGTCAGGAGAATCCAGAATGTCAATCTTTGAAGGGTTAACCCGTCCGAAAGGCGGGGGCGCAAAGCAACCGGTCTAAGAAGTGTTCACTATATGACAGCGGGGCTACCGGGAAATTTATTCTCGTTATCGTCATACGGGTTTTCTTTTCATTAACAATAAAAACCAAATGAAAGACCCAACATGCCAGCCGTACAGCTCAAAGACTACTGTTTTGCCCACCAGCCCATCCTCGACGTCGATGGCAACACCATCGCTATTGAATTGTTGTACCGCGACGCGCAACCCGAAGCAGGGAATATTTTCGATGACACGACGGCTACGGCCAATGTCATTATCAACATATGTAACCATTTGGGCATGATCGAGTTGATGGGCAAGCGCAAGCTGTTCATCAATGTGGCAGAGCATTTACTTTTGAGCGACTCAATCACCCTGCTACCCAAGGACAAGGTTACCCTGGAGCTTCTCGAGCACATTGAAGTGACAGAAGAAATACTGACCCGCATTCGCGAGCTGAAGGCGATGGGCTACGAATTTGCGCTGGACGATTATGTGTTTCATTCCGACCCGTGCCCATTGTTCGACCTGGTGGACATCATCAAGGTAGACATCCTCCACGCCAACCTGAATGCGCTGGATGAACTGGTCGCCTACCTCAGGCAGTGGCCCTGCAAGCTGCTGGCGGAAAAAGTGGAGGCCGAGGAAGTTCACCAAGCGTGCCTCAAGGCCGGCTTCGATCTCTTCCAGGGATATTACTTCGCTTATCCCACGTTGCATGGCGGACGCATCACAGACCCCGCAAAACTGGTCGTCCTCGACCTGCTTTCCAAGGTAAGCAGCGATGCCGAGCTGGATGAAATCGAAACCTCGTTCAAGGGCAATCCCGGCCTGACGTACAGCCTGCTCCGCCTGATCAGCTCTCCGGCGTTCTATACGTCATCGCACAAGATCGGCTCCATCCGGCAAGCGATCCAGATACTGGGTATGCGCCAGCTCAGCCGCTGGCTGCAAGTAATGCTTTATACACAGCAAAACGAGCAATCCTGCCTTTCGCTGCTGGAGCTGGCAGTGCATCGCGCCAGGCTCATGGAGTTGATGGCAGGCTCAGCCAATATCGCCCCGGAGCAAGCTTATGTCGCCGGCATGCTTTCGCTGGCGGATAGCGCGCTGGGCATATCGATGGAAACCATCCTCCAGCACCTGAATCTCGTCGAGGGCATCCATCGCGCATTATTGAAGCGTGAAGGCAATCTCGGCCAATTGCTGCGCATTTGCGAAAAGCTCGAGAATGGCGAATTCGAGGAGGTCGCGGAAGTCGTAGAATCATTGAACATCACCATCCCTTCGCTCATGGAAATGCAAGCGGCGTCCATCACCTGGGGCAACCAGATGCTGCACGACCTTTTTGAACACTCCCACTAACTTATTGACCTCTCATGCAATTACCAAAAGAAATCTTCAAGGCCTACGATATCCGCGGCATCGTCGGCAAAACTTTAACCCCTGAGATCGTCGAAGCCATCGGCCAGGCCATCGGCTCCGAAGCCACCGCACGACGCCAGACACAAATCTGCATCGGCTACGATGGCCGCTTGTCCGGCCCGGAACTTGCCGCAGCGCTCGCACGCGGCATACGCAAAGCCGGCGTACATGTCATTGATCTCGGCATGGTCGCCACTCCCATGGTCTATTTTGCCGCCTGCCATCTCGGCACCAACTGCGGAGTGATGGTTACCGGCAGTCATAACCCGCCAGAATACAATGGCCTCAAGATGGTGTTGGGCGGCGAAACACTCTCGGGTGAAGCCATCCAGGGATTGCGAAATCGAATCGAACTCGGCGAACTTTTTGAAGGAAACGGCAGCTATAGTCAATACGATATCGCACAGGACTATATCGACCGCATCGCCGGCGATATCAAGCTAGCGCGACCGATGAAAATTGCAGTGGATTGCGGCAACGGCGTCGCGGGTGCATTCGCCGGCAAGCTCTATCGCGCGCTCGGCTGCGAGGTTCAGGAGCTGCACTGCGAAGTCGACGGCAACTTCCCCAACCACCATCCCGACCCTTCCGTGCCGGAGAATCTAAACGATCTTATCGCTGCGCTGAAAGCCGGCGACGCCGAACTCGGCCTCGCTTTCGACGGTGATGGCGACCGCCTCGGCGTCGTCACCAAGGACGGGCAGATCATCTACCCCGACCGCCAGCTGATGCTGTTTGCCGCGGACGTGCTGTCGCGTTCGCCGGGGGCGACCATTATTTACGACGTCAAATCGACACGCAACCTGCACCCCTGGATTGCGCGTCATGGCGGCGAACCGCTGCTGTGGAAGACCGGCCACTCATTGGTGAAAGCCAAGATGAAGGAAACCGGCGCCCAGCTCGCAGGTGAAATGAGTGGCCATGTATTCTTCAAGGAACGCTGGTACGGCTTCGACGACGGGCTTTACACCGGCGCCCGGCTGCTGGAGATCCTGAGTACGACCGCCGACCCATCGGCGATATTGAGTGCCCTGCCGGACAGCATCAGCACCCCCGAACAGCACATCAAGATGCGCGAGGGCGAACCCCACGCTCTGCTGGCGAGACTGGCGCAGGAAGCGAAGTTCGATGGTGCCGACCGGGTGATCGCGATTGACGGCTTGCGGGTGGAATATCCGGACGGCTTCGGCCTGATGCGCGCGTCGAATACCACACCGGTCATTGTGCTGCGCTTTGAAGCCGACAGCGAGGCCGCACTGCACCGCATACAGGAGCAATTCCGCGGCATACTCCTCGCCGCCGCGCCGCAGGTGCAGCTGCCTTTCTAATATGCCTTCACGCAACACATTAATCGCCGCCATCGCCTGGCTCGGACTGTTCGCCGGGCTCGTCTATCTGACGGATGGGATATTGAATCCCAACAAGGCGGAGAAACTGGGGGATGCCGAGGTCGTGGAATTGCAGCGCGATCCCAGCGGGCACTACCGTGCAGAAGCCTTTATCAATGGGACCAAGGTTGGTGTGCTGGTAGATACCGGAGCAACCGGGGTAGCGATCTCGCAGGCCTTGGCGGATACGTTAGGTCTGAAAAGCATTGTCGCTGTCAGAACGGCCACAGCCAATGGCGATACCATCTCCTATATGGTGCGGTTGGATGAGGTTCGACTAGGCGGAATCATTGCACACGACGTATCGGCCAGCATTGTGCCCGGGCTGAACGGTGACGCCCTGCTCGGGATGTCCTTTCTGGGACGGATGGATATCCGGCTCTACCAGGGCACGATGACCATCCGCCAAGCCAATCCTACGTAATCACCGTTGGCTGTTCGCGGCCCGTACGTGCCCGCAGTTCAGATATTTGCAAAGCAATGCTGATCAACTCGGACAGAGCCGTTTGCGCATCCAGATGGTGCTTCGCCACATCCGGCTCGTACGCTTCCAGATATATACGCAGCGTCGCGCCTTCGGTACCGGTTCCGGAAAGCCGGAAGACGATGCGCGAGCCGTCGGCAAATCCAATACGCACGCCTTGCCCGGTGCTGATGCTGCCGTCCACCGGATCGGTGTAGCTGAAATCGTCACAGAACAGGACTTCATAAGCGCCGAAGCGCGCTCCCTGCAAATCGGCAAAACTGTCATGCAGATGCTTCATCACGCCGTTTGCGGCATCCGTGGGCAGGCCTTCGTAATCATGCCGGGAATAAACGTTACGCCCGTACTTTTTCCAGTGCTCACGCACGATGGCTTCCACCGATTGTTTGCGTACTGCCAGGATATTCAACCAGAACAGCACTGCCCACAAGCCATCCTTCTCCCGCACATGGTCAGAGCCGGTGCCGAAGCTCTCCTCGCCGCATAGCGTCACCTTGCCAGCATCCATCAGGTTGCCGAAAAACTTCCAGCCGGTCGGCGTTTCGAAGCAGGGAATGCCCAGCGCCTGCGCAACGCGATCCGCAGCCGCGCTGGTCGGCATAGACCTTGCGATGCCCGCCAGTCCGTTCCGGTAACCTGGAATCAATGTGGCGTTGGCCGCAAGCACCGCGAGGCTGTCCGATGGAGTCACGAAAAAGCCTTTGCCCAGAATCATGTTGCGGTCGCCGTCGCCGTCCGAGGCCGCACCAAAGGCCGGAGCATCTGCGCCATAAACAATCTCGACGAGTTCGTGGGCATAGGTCAGATTGGGATCGGGGTGGCCATTGCCAAAATCGGGTAACGGTTCGGCATTCAT
>CAMLME010000066.1 GCA_946481235.1 uncultured Methylobacillus sp.
ATCGTTGGCGACAACGGTTCCGGCATGCACGTGCACCAGTCCATCTGGAAGGACGGCAAGAATCTGTTCGCAGGCAACGGCTACGCCGGTCTGTCCGAATTCGCGCTGTACTACATCGGCGGCATTATCAAGCACGCCCGCGCACTGAACGCGATCACCAATCCGTTGACCAACTCCTACAAGCGTCTGGTTCCGGGCTTCGAAGCTCCGGTGAAGCTGGCTTACTCCGCTCGCAACCGCTCCGCTTCCATCCGCGTTCCGTACGTGCAATCCGACAAGGCTCGCCGTATCGAAGTGCGCTTCCCGGATCCGGGTGCAAACCCGTACCTGGCATTCACCGCGATGATGATGGCTGGTCTGGACGGCGTTCAGAACAAGATTCATCCTGGCGATCCTGCAGACAAGAACCTGTACGACCTGCCGCCGGAAGAAGATGCAAAGATCCCGACCGTTTGCTCCAGCCTGGATCAAGCACTCGATTACCTGGACAAGGACCGCGAGTTCCTGACCCGTGGCGGTGTGTTCTCCAACGAAATGATCGACGCCTACATCAGCTTGAAGATGGAGGAAGTCACCAAGTTCCGCATGACGACCCATCCGGTCGAGTTCGAGATGTACTATTCGATCTAATCCATCGAATGCAAGCCAAAAAGGCGGGGAAACCCGCCTTTTTTATTGTACTAATCCGGTCAACAAAACCATTAACCCATGCGTTGCTTGGGGAATGCATCTGCACTACACTTCAACCATGAAAAAGTTTTTATTGTTACTGATAGGCTTGGGCATCCATTTGGGAGCTGCGGCCGAAATCTACAAGCATGTGGATGCTGAAGGAAATGTCACTTATTCCAACGTTCCGATGAAGGGTGCGACCAAGCTTGATATAGAGCCTCCGGTTTCCAGTGTTACTCCTCCGGCTAAAACAAAAACTCCTACACCAGCCAATTTTCCGCGTGTAGACAAGTCGGAGCAAAAGCAGCGTGACGCGAAGCGCCGGCAGATTCTGGAAGAGGAGCTTGCGAACGAGCGCCTGGCACTTGAAGAAGCCAGGAAGAATCTGGAAGAGGGTGCGGCTGATCCCGAGGTGTTCAAGACCACGGTCAAGGGTAAGGACGGCAAGTCAAAAGTCGTTACGCGCCGCAATGTAGCTAAGTTCCAGGAGAAGATGGAAAGGCTGCAGGAAAATGTTTCTCTTCACGAAAAAAACATCGAGCTTCTTGAAAAAGAGATCTCGCAGCTCAAATAGTATGCCCTCATCGCTTTCTGGCCTGGGTTTTGCTTAACCGGAAAGCGATGCCAAATAAAATTCCAAACTCCTTCGCTGGACTCGAACATCTCGCCACGGCTGTTCTGCTGCTTGATGGCGAAAGTCATGTGCTTTATGCCAATCCTGCCGCCGAAGTCCTTTTCGCGATCAGCATGAACCAGATGAGCGGTTTTCAGCTCGGGCAGATTTTTCCGGGCTGCGAAACCCTGCTCACGGCAGTAGAAAGTGCGCTGGCGAGTAATAGCCCTTTCCGCGAGCATGAGCTGCCGATTTCGACGTTAAGGCAAAGCAGCCTTTCGGTGACTTGCACTGCTACGCCGGTGGATTTCACGCCGGTGCGGCTGGTGCTGGAGTTCCAGCAGATGGACCAGCAATTGCGCATAGCCCGTGAAGAGCGCATGCTGGTGCAGCAGCAGGCCAACACGGAATTGCTGCGCAATCTGGCGCATGAGATTCGCAATCCATTAGGCGGCCTGCGAGGAGCGGCTCAATTGCTGGAGCACGAGCTTCCGCAGCAGAATCTGCGCGAATACACGCAGGTCATCATCAAGGAGGCCGATCGTCTCCAGTCCCTGATGGATCGCCTGCTGGTGCCGCATCGCGTCCCGAAGTATGAGTTGACCAATATCCACGAAGTGCTCGAGCGCGTGCGCAGCCTGCTCTTGGCCGAGTCACCGCGCGGCATCACGATCCGTCGCGATTACGATACCAGCTTGCCGGAACTGGTAGGGGACCGCGAAAAACTTATCCAGGTAGTACTCAACATTGCACGCAATGCCGTCCAGGCGATGCAAGGGCAGGGTGAGATTACGTTCCGCACGCGGGCCGAACGCCAGGTAACCCTGGTACGCAAACGCTACCGTGTTGCCATCAAATTGCAGATTATCGACAACGGCCCCGGCATTCCGCCCGAGATTCGTGACCGTATTTTCTATCCCTTGGTATCGGGCCGCGCCGACGGGTCCGGCTTGGGCCTGACGCTCGCCCAGACATTCGTGACGCAGCATCACGGCATGATCGAATGCGAGAGCCAGCCAGGCGATACCTGTTTCACCATCCGGTTGCCGATAGAAAGCACGGCAATGAAAAACAGTACAACTCTCAGACAATAAAAGAGATTAAGCATGAAACCGATCTGGATCATTGACGACGACCGTTCCATCCGCTGGGTGTTCGAAAAAGCGCTCGCCCGCAGCGATATGGATTTCAAAACTTTTTCCTCTGCCCCGGATGCCTTGGCCGCCTTGGCCGACGAGGAGCCGCAGGTGGTGGTCAGCGATATCCGCATGCCTAACGGCTCCGGGCTGGATTTTCTGCAGGAAATCAAGAAGCGGTTGCCCGAAGTGCCGGTCATCATCATGACCGCCTATTCCGATCTGGAAAGCGCAGTGGCTGCATTCCAGGGCGGTGCATTCGAGTATCTTGCCAAGCCCTTCGACGTCGATCAGGCCATCGACATCATCCGGCGTGCCGTCGATGAAAGTACGCGCCAGGCAAATGAGGATGATTTTCCGCAGGAAACGCCCGAAATCATCGGCCAGGCGCCTGCGATGCAGGAGGTCTTTCGCGCTATCGGTCGCTTGTCCCGCTCGCATGCCACTGTGCTCATCAACGGAGAGTCGGGTACCGGCAAGGAGCTGGTGGCGATGGCATTGCACCGCCACAGCCCGCGCGCTGACAAGCCCTTCATTGCGATCAATACTGCGGCAATTCCCAAGGATTTGCTGGAGTCCGAGCTGTTCGGACATGAACGCGGATCCTTCACCGGGGCGCAGGCTGCACGGCGCGGGCGGTTCGAGCAGGCGGACGGCGGTACCTTATTCCTGGACGAAATCGGCGATATGCCGTCGGACCTGCAAACACGATTATTGCGGGTGCTATGCGATGGGCAGTTCTATCGCGTTGGCGGTCATCAGCCGGTCAAGGTCAATGTGCGCATCATTGCAGCGACGCACCAGGATCTTGAAGAGCGAGTGAAACAAGGACTGTTCCGCGAAGACCTTTTCCACCGCCTCAATGTGATACGCCTGCGTCTGCCGCCGCTACGCGAGCGACGCGAAGATATTCCCTTGCTGGCGCGTTATTTCCTGCAGCAAAGTGCCGTTGAACTTGGCGTCGAGCCCAAGCAGCTGTCGGCGGCGGCACTGCGCTACCTGGCGACGCTGGGCTGGAGTGGCAACGTGCGTCAATTGGAAAACGTTTGTCATTGGCTCACGGTCATGGCCCCAGGCCAGAACATCGATGTTGCCGATCTCCCGCAGGAGCTGCGCGAGGATGTCAGTCGGCCGATCAACGTCGCCTCCTGGCAGGAAGCGCTGGCGCAGGAAGTCGCCGATGCACTGTCGCGTGGTGAGCAGAATGTACTGGAAAGCCGTACCCATGCCTTCGAGCGCATCATGATCATCAAGGCGCTGGAACATACCGGCGGACGCCGCATCGAGGCGGCTAATCAGCTAGGAATGGGACGGAATACCCTGACACGCAAGATTCAGGAATTGGGCATCGGCGAATAGGACAGGATGGGCTGGCGCAAGCCCGCTCCCTAACTATCCGCCAAGCGGCAGGATTGTTTTTCCTTTGAGGTTTTTCGCCAGAATCTTGTAGATATCCAGGTCGAATTCCGCTTTCGGTCTCGCAGCGAGAATGTCCGGGAAGTCGCTCTCGCTGAGAGCGGTTCCCAAATACGTCCAGCCATCCAACACAATGACTTCGTCACGGCCGGCATAGGTTTCGATGATGCCGATCGGGCCAGGATGGGGCCAGGGCTGAATCTTCAGCCTTGCAATCGCTTCGATCAGGCGCATGTCGTGTTTGGCGTGATCTTCCTTACCGACGCACACCCCGCGGCATTTCTTGAGCGAATGCGCCGAGCAGGCAGATGTTGCGTCGCTGCGAGACGGCTTTTCCAACCCGAGCTGTACAAGGCACAAACGATGGGCCTCGGCCAGTTCGCGTAGTGTCTGGATGGCTTTGCGTGGTGTAGGGAACAAGCCGTAGAGGTTTCCGGTCCGACCGAAGTCGATATCGTTTGCGAGTTTTAGCTCGGCAGTCATGCCACCTTGAGGGGCTGGCACTATTTGCCATGAGCAAAGATCTTTTTCCCGGGTAAGCCGCTGGTTGTGGAGAGGCTGCAATTCCTTGATCAGCCGTGCCTCCAACAACATCGCTCCTAGTTCGCCGGCAGTCTCGCGCCACTCTATTCTTTTTAGCTGTTGCGCGATGCGCAGCTCCTTGCTGCTACGGCTGCCGGTCAGAAAAGCGAGCACGCGGCTGCGCAACCCGGTGCTTCTGCCGATGTGAAGTGGGGTCTCGTTTTCGCCATAAAACAGCCAGACCCCCGGGCGGTCCGGAATATCGTCGATCAGCCCTTCGGGAATATGTGCCGGCAACACCGGTTTCGCCATCACATGCCGCATCGCGGCATGAATCGTCTCGGTATCGTGCTCCTGCGGAAGCTGCTTCAGAAATGTCGCGAGTACGCGCGCGTCGGACAGTGCGCGATGACGGTCCTCGATCTGGATGCCGAGGCGTTGGATCAGGCTATCCAGATTGTGTTTGAAGTGTTGCGGGTACAGACGTCGCGAAAGTCGCACCGTGCATAAGGTGTCAGCTCGGAACGAGGTGTCGAGCCGCTTGAATTCGTTACGAATGAAGCCATAGTCGAAACGTACATTATGCGCGACGAAAAGGCGCCCGACGAGACGACGTTGGAGTTCTTCCGCGACTTCGGCAAAGGTCGGGGCAGATTCGACCATGGCATCGCTGATGCCGGTCAGCTGCTGAATAAAAGGCGGGATGCCGACGCCCGGATTCACCAGAGTGCTCCACTCGCGCACCGTACCATCCGGATCCAGTTCCACCACACCGATTTCGGTGATGCGGTCATTCTGGGGGCTGGTGCCTGTCGTCTCGACGTCGACGCAGACGATGGGTTGATCAAGCATTTAAAAACAGCAGGATAAGGTGTAAGTGGATATTCACTTACCGGCGACCCAGTGACCTGATTTTCCACCGGCTTTTTCTTCCAGGCGGATATCGAACAGGGTCATGCCACGGTCCACGGCTTTGCACATGTCATAGATCGTTAGCAGTGCCACGCTGGTGGCGGTGAGAGCTTCCATTTCCACGCCGGTGCGGCCGACTGTTTCGGCGGTCACCGTGCAATGAATGGTGTCCGGCTCGGTAATCTCGAATTCCACGCCGACCTTGGTCAAGCCGATAGGGTGGCAGAGCGGGATAAGATCGGAAGTGCGCTTAGAACCCTGAATCGCCGCAATACGCGCGATTCCCAGTACATCGCCCTTCTTGGCGTCACCTTGCTGGATCAGTTTTAGTGTGGCCGGTTGCATGCGAATACTGCCGGAAGCACGCGCAACGCGATGCGTTTCGGCTTTCTCGCCCACGTCCACCATGTGGGCCTGTCCGGCTGCGTTAAAGTGTGTAAATTGCGCCATCGTGCTATGAACTCTTCAGTTGAAGCATATATCATAGCAGGGTGAAATTCGTTTATCTTTTCCTGTTGCTGCTTTGCGTGCCCAATGCCGTCGCCGATGGCCTTCCTGATCTGGGCGACTCCTCCCAATTGGCTTTGACGGCCCAGGATGAACGCCGTATCGGCGAGGAAATCATGCGCAGCGTCAACAACAGCAACGACGTCATCAAGGATGTCGAGGTGGTGGATTACGTGCGCAACCTCGGCTTTCGCCTGGCTGCCAACAGCGGCGAATCGCCGCAGAAATTCACATTTTTCGTTGTGCAGGATTCCAGCATCAATGCGTTTGCCATGCCGGGAGCCATCATCGGCGTGCATAGCGGCCTCATTACCGCGGCCAGCAGCGAATCGGAACTTGCCAGTGTCATCAGCCACGAAATCGGCCACGTGACCCAACGCCACATTGCGCGCATGATCGCGCAGCAAAAGCAGGACGCCTGGCAGTCCTTTGCGGCCATGGCTTTTGCGCTGCTGGCAGCGCGGTCGAATCCTCAGTTGGCAGGCGCTTCCATGCAGGCTGCGCAAGCCGGCGCGATTCAGAAGCAGCTCGACTACACCCGCGAACATGAACGCGAGGCCGACCGCGTCGGTGTGCAGATCCTCGCTCAATCGGGTTTCGATACGCGCGCAATGCCGTCGTTTTTCGACAAGCTGATGAAGGGCACGCGCTTCTATGAGGGCAGCGCACCTTCCTTCCTGCGCACCCACCCATTGACGACGGAGCGTATTGCCGACGTCCGCAATCGTGTCGAGCAGACGCCTTATCGCCAGGTCACCGATAGTCCGGAATTCAATTTCACTCGCGCCAAGCTGCGGGCGATGACGGGGACCCCACAGCAGGCGATCGCATGGTTCGAGGATATCCTGGACGCAAAGAAATACGTAGACGAAGCTTCGCAGCGTTATGGACTGGCGGTGTCTTTGCTGCGCGCCAATCAGTTGGAAGCGGCTCGCGAAGAGATCGCCTGGTTGCGTAACAAGTCTCCGCGCAATCCCATGGTGGAGACCCTGGCCGCGAATCTGCTGGTGGCGATGAATAACCGTGGTCAGGCCGAGACTCAATTCAAGCAGGCATTGGCGATGTATCCCAATCATCGCGGCTTGATCTATGGTTATGCCGAGTTGTTGCTGGTGTCCAATCAGCTGGATGCGGCAGTCAAGTTGCTGAAGGAAAAGCAGCTGGCCTATCCGGACGACCCCTACCTCTACGAACTCAAGTCGCAGGCCTATACGCGTCTGGGCAAAAATCTGCTCCGTCACCAGGCGCAAGGGGAAGCCTATTATTTGCGCTATAACCTGCCCGGCGCGATTGAGCAGATGGAATTGGCGCTGCGCAGCGGCGATGGTAATTTTTACGAAATATCCGGTGTCGAGGCGCGATTGAAGCTGTTGCGCGCCATGTTGGACGAACCGAAAAAATAGGGGGTGATGTGAATCGCCGAGAGATGATAAAAGCGTGCGCGGGAGTGCTTTCCCTGATCGCACTGCTGCCGTTGCAGGCAATGGCAGCTATCTGGAATCGCAAGGCCTTCGAATCGGATAAGGTGGAAGAGGCAGTGCAGGGATTGGGCGTCGGAACCGAAGAAGCCAGCCCCGACATCGAAATCATCGCTCCGCAATTGGCCGAAAACGGCGCCATTATCCAGATTGAAGTTACCAGCCGTATTCCCGGCACCGAGGCGATTGCCATCCTGGCGGAAAAGAATCCAACGCCACTGATCGCCAACTTCATGTTTTCCAACGGTGCCGAGCCTTACCTGATCACCCGCATCAAGATGGCGGAAACGGCTGACTTGAAAGTCATCGTCAAGGCTGGCGACAAATATTATTCGGCTTCGCGCCGAGTCGAGGTGGCGTTGGGAGGCTGCGGCTGATGGCTGATATGATGAAAATCCGCGCGCGTCTCAAGGATGGCGTGACGGAAGTAAAAGTGTTGATGATCCACCCAATGGAAACCGGTCGTCGCATCGACGATGCCGGTGAAACCGTACCGGCGCATTTCATTCAGCTGATCACTGCAACGCTGAACGGCAAGACAGTGCTTGAAGCGCAGTGGGGCACCGGAATTTCCAAGAACCCCTATCTGACGTTCCGTCTGCGCGGCGCAAACCTGGGCGACAAGGTCGCCGTGAATTGGGTAGACAACAAAGGCGCGACGAACGCCATTGAGGGCGTTGTTGAGGGCGCTTAAAGCATCTCGCGGATTTCGCGCTCGTATTCGGGAAAGTAGCGCCGGATCACGTTCAAATTGAAACTTCGCAGGATGCTTGAATTGGATTCACGCTCCAGCAGAAAATCGAAAGAGCGGCTGACAAGTCGTTCTGCCGGTACTTTCCCTTCAGTCAGTTTCTCGATGTAATCATGGTCAACCGTTACGGTGTGCGTGGTGGTGGTTTGGTCTTCGACCGTGACTTCAAACGTCGTTTCATTCAGCTTCCTCACTTGAATCATATGACCTCCAGATCAGTCTGGTTTCGCAGTGGGTTGCAGCATCTGTCGCAGCAGTGGCAAAGTAACCGGCCGCTTGGCAGTGAGCGACCACTCATCCAGCGCATCCAGCGTTGCCATCAGCGTACGCAGGTCGCGGCGCAAGTGACGCAGGCAATACTCCAGTACCTCATCCGGTAATTTCATGCCGCGCTCATCGGCGTGCGCTTTCAACGCCTGCGCTTTTTCCTCGTCGGAAAGCGGCTGAAGCTGGTACACCAATCCCCAGGAAAGCCGCGTCGCCAGATCATCGCGCAACCCCATCTGCATCGGGGCAGCCTCGCCCGCGGCAATCAGTGCGCCGCCGCTTTCGCGCAAACGGTTGTATGTGTTGAATAGCGCAATCTGCGCTTCTTCGTCGAGACGCTGGACATCATCTGCACTGACCAATGCGACGCCATGTTGCCTGGCAAGTTCACTGCATGCCTGCAACAAATGGCTTTTTCCGCTTCCGCCGGCCCCCCACAAGTAGATAAAACGCACTTCGGCCTTACCCGTCGCGACGAGATACAGGCTGTGCAGGGCTTCGGTGTTGCGGCCGGGAACAAAATTTTCCAGAGTCGGCGCGGGAGCCGGCTGGATGTCGAGCAGGAGTTGCTTCACTTCAGATAGGTTTCGCTGGAGATATAGGATTGTTTGAGATGTCGCAGGCCGACGGCGATGGCGGCGCTGACGGGCAGTGCCAGCAGTACGCCGGCAAAGCCGAAAAGCTGGCCGCCGGCGAGCAAGGCGAAAATCACTGCGACAGGGTGCAGGCCGATTCGGTCGCCGACCAGCCATGGGGTCAGTACCATACCCTCCAGCAATTGGCCGATAGTAAATACGGCAGCAATTGGCAACAGCGGAGCGACGCTTGAGAATTGCAGCAATGCCGCCAGGGCGGCGAGCACGATGCCGATGGTAATGCCGAGGTAGGGCACGAAGCCGAGCAGTCCGGCAATGATGCCGATAGGCAGTGCCAGTTCGAGGCCAGTCATCCACAGCGCGATGGCGTAGAACGCGCTCATCATCAGCATGACGGAGAGTTGCCCGCGCAGGAACTCGGCCAGCACCAGATCGATTTCATGCGCGATCAGCGCAACTTTATCGTACCAGCGGCGCGGCACAAGTTGGCCGACGCGCGCGATCAGCTCGCGCCAGTCGCGCAGCAAATAAAACAGCACCAGCGGTACCAGCAAGAGGCTCATCAGGAAGCCGAAAAAAGCGGCACCGTGTGTGCCGACGATGCGCAGGGCCTGTCCGGCGAAATTGCCGGCTGTTTTCCAGTGTTCGGTCAGCATGGACTGAATCTGGGCGAGGTCCATGGCCAGCGTGATGCCGAAATATTTGAGAAGCAACGGTTCCAGCCAGCTGCGCAGAGCTTCGAAATAGGCAGGAAGTCGTTGGGTCAGCAGCAGAATTTCCTTTTGCAGCAAGGGTACGACGATCAGCAGCAACAGGACGAATATTCCGGTCAAAAGTAGCAGAACCAGCACCGTAGCCGGCGTGCGCCCCAGTTGCCAGCGGCCGAAATGAATGCGCATCAGGCGGTCGACCAGCGGGCTGCAGATGTACGCCAGGATTGCCGCGCTCAGGAATGGCGCGAGAATGTCGCGCAGCAGGTAGAGCAGCACGCAGAAGAGTGCGAGCGCAGCCAACCATTGATAGGGCAGTCCGTTGTCTCGTTTTGCGGCCATTTCGGGTAAAATCACGGTTCTTGAAGCCTGTAATGTATCCTCTGGAAAGCGAGAACTCAACTTGAACCCTTCCGATTCCGCCAAATCCTCGATCAGCTATCGCGATGCGGGGGTCGATATCGAAGCCGGCGATGCGCTGGTCGAAGACATCAAGCCATTTGCCAAGCGCACCATGCGCCCCGAAGTGCTGGCCGGCATCGGCGGCTTCGG
>CAMLME010000067.1 GCA_946481235.1 uncultured Methylobacillus sp.
CCCTATCAGGTAGCCACCTGGGACAAGAAAGTAGTCGATCATCTCTTTGCCCATCCTGAAAAACTGCAGGCCTTCCACAGCGGTTCGGCATCAACGAAATGGCGTATTTACTCGTCGATCAAGTATCAGCCGCATTGATTCAACCTCCTCGGCAGGCGAAGTCGATACCTGTCACGGAGCGCTATATGTCATGAGCGCCAGAAACTCCGAATGCGGCATCGGCTTGCCGAACAGGTAGCCCTGCCCGATCAGGCAGTGATGAAGATTGAGGTAAGCGGCTTGCTCGCGCGTTTCCACGCCTTCGGCGACCAGCTCCAGATGCAGCGTCTGGGCGATGGAGATCATGGCTTTGACCAGTTCGGCCTTTTCCTGATTGCCTGGGATATCCCGCACGAATGAGCGGTCGATCTTGATCTGGCTGACGGGGAATCGATTCAGGTAACTCAGTGCCGAGTAGCCCGTGCCAAAATCGTCGATGGAGATAGCCAGGCCCATATCGTCGAAAGCTTCGAGTATTTCCAGAATATCGGCGCTGTCTTCCAGCAACAGGCTTTCGGTAATTTCCAGCTTCAGCCACTCGGGCCTGCATTGCATTTTCGCCAGAATGCGGCGCACCGAACCAAGCAGGTCGTTCTGAATGAATTGGCGGGTGGAAAGATTGACCGCCACCTTGAATGGCGTCTGGCGATCCAGATTCCATTCCACTGCGGCCCGGCACGCGGTTTCCAGCACCCATTCGCCGATGCCGACGATCAATCCCGTTTCTTCGGCAACGGGGATGAATTTGTCTGGCATCACCATGCTGCCATCGCTTCTCTTCCAGCGCAGCAGCGCTTCCGCCCCAATGATGCATCCGCTGGCCAGGTCGACCTGCGGCTGATAGTACAGCTCCAACTCATCCTTCTTGATGGCCTTGCGTAACGCTGCATCCAGCGCCATGCGCTCGGCGGAGCGTGCGGTAAGCTCGCTGGCATAGAACTGAAAGTTGTTGCGGCCTTTCTTTTTGGCGTGATACATCGCCGAGTCGGCATATTTGAATAACGCATCGATCTCGGCACTATCCGAGGGATAGAGCGCAATGCCGATGCTGGCAGAAATAAATAATTCCTTTCCTGAAATCTGGAAAGGCTGCTGGAAAGCCTCGATAACTTTCTGGGCAACGAGTGCCAGGTCGCCGCTATCCCGTACCTGCGGCAACAGGATGGCGAATTCATCGCCGCCCAGGCGGGCGACGGTGTCGTAGATGCGTACGCATTCCAGGAGGCGCCCCGCCGCTTCGCGCAATAACGCATCCCCCACGCTATGTCCCAAGGTGTCGTTCACTTCCTTGAAACGGTCCAGATCCAGCATCATCAAACCAAACAGGTAGCCATGCCAGGAAGCATCGGCAATCGTCTGCTTGATACGGTCGGACAGCAAGGAGCGATTGGGCAGATCGGTCAGGGTGTCGTAAAAGGCCAGATGGTGGATGCTCTGCCGATACTCGTCGATTTCGGTGATATCCCTGCCGACCGCCAGAACGCTGATGACTTGCCCGTCAATGCCGAATTCGGGCGTCAGACGGATATAACTGACGACCTGCTTGTTATCCCCGGTCTGCCAGGTCAGTTCGAAATCTATTGACTGGCCTTCAGCCAGCACCTGACGGATACGTTGCTCGTAGTCAAAGGCCGACTCGCCGCCGGGAAGCTCCGAGGGCATCTTGTATAGCGCTTCATCTAGCGATGCGCCGAGGTCCGAAAGCATTTTCGGGTTTGCGTAAATGCGACGGCAATCCCGATCGTAGCGCGCAATGGTATCCGGCGTATTTTCCACGAGAGAACGCAACTCCTGCTCGTGAAGATGAAGCGCTTTTTCAGCACGCTTGGCTTCGGAGACGTCGCGCGTGATCGAAAGCACGCTGATGATGTTACCTTCACGGTCGAATTCGGGCACGGCGCGCATCGAGTGGCAGATATATTCGCCATCGGAGTCATACCAGTCGATTTCGATCTCGGCATGCCGGCCGGTTTCCATCACCTCCTTGATTCTGCTCTCAAACTCTTCCGGCGACATGCGCGGCGAACCCCAGGCTTCCGTCGGCCGTTTGCCTAGCACAGCGCTGGGGGGCAAGCCATGCATCTGCTGGTAGGCATCGCTCACATAAATACGGCGGCAATCGCGGTCGTAACGAATGAAGAGATCGGGCGAGTCCTCTACCAGAGTTCTATATTTACGTTCGCTCTCCCACAGCATTTCTCCGGCACGTTTGCGCTCGATGGCGATTGCGGCCAGATGGCTCGCCTGGCGCACGAATTCCATGTCGGCTTCCGAAGGACGGCCAGGCTGGCGCAGATAGATGCCAAAAATACCCAGCACCTGGCCGGTGGAATCCTGAATCGGTTCCGACCAGCAAGCCTGCAGCCCCGCGTTCAATGCCAGATGTTTGTAATCCGCCCAATATGGGTGGGTACGCACATCCTCCACGACCACCGTTTCGCCGCACCAGGCGGCCGTGCCGCAGGAACCAACTGCGTCGCCGATCTCGATCCCGTTGATGGCTGCTATATATTCGGCAGGCAAATTGGGCGCATTGGCGGAAATCAGGTGCTTGCCATCCGCATCCAGCAACATGATGCTGCCGAGAAAATCGGGACGGGCTTTCTCGACATAATTCACCACCAGGTCGAGCACCTCCGTAAGCTGACCGCCGTGCGCCAGCAGTTCGAAGATTCTCAGTCGAATTTCTTCCAGCCGCTCATGCTGCTTGATGTCGCTGACATCGCGGGCTATCGTCAACACGCCGATCACTTTTCCGTCCGGGCCGTGCTCCGCCACCATGTGGACATCGTTACTGATCAGATAGCCATCCGGCCCCGGGAACTCTAGGAGAATCTGGTCGCCGACACCGTACTGCATGACACGCTGCAGTTTGGCCAGATACTCGCCGGGCGTCACGTTGGTCGGTCGCCACACCTCGTCGGGCCGGGTGTTCAGGACGTCTTCCACCGCAACACCCAGGCTCTCGCAGTATGCCGGATTGACGTACACGCGCCGGAAATCGAGGTCGTAACGTACGACGATGTCCGGCAAATTCTCGGTCAGCGTACGGAATTGCTTTTCGCTGGCACTCAGCGCCGCGGTTCGCTCGGCGACCAGATGCTCCAGTCCTTCGCGGAAGTGCTGCAATTGAATATTCTGCGATTCGAGCTGCTTTTGCATGGTATGCAGCCTCAAATGCGTATTGACCCGGGCGATGACCTCATCGATATTCAGAGGCTTGGTGACATAGTCCACACCTCCGGCCTTGAAACCGCTCAGCTTGTCCTCGGTTTCGGTCAGGGAAGTCATGAAAATCACCGGGATAGCGCACGTATCGGCATGGGACTTGAGACGACGGCAGACTTCGAAACCGTCCAGCTCCGGCATCATGACATCCAACAGGATAAGATCGGGTTTGACGAACAAGGCCCGCTGCAATCCCTCCTCGCCATCCTGCGCCACGACCACGCGAAATCCGTGGTGTTCGAGGCTGTCCACAATAACCGCCACGTTGGCGGGCGTATCGTCGACGATCAGGATGGTAGGAGAGGCAGCAGAAATCGGGATGGCTGTCATGGCCCAGCCTCCTGATCCAGATAACTTTCAACGAAATTGAGAATCGCCTTGGACTGGTAGCCCTTGGCCATGGTGCGCAACTGCTCGGCGAAAGGCAGGTAACGTTCGCCCATGTCCGCCAGGCGCCCGGCCATCAGCAGAATGTCACGCATGTTTCCCTGGAGCGCCAGCCGATGCAAGGCCTGCATCTCATTCTCGGGAGGTGCAATGATGGGCCGCTCCACTTTCGACTCTGCTGATGCTTGCGACTCATAAGTCCAGTTGAGCTTAAGTACATGGGCGATGTTCGCAAGCAGTCTATCGAGCTCGATCGGTTTCGGTAAAAAAACATTCATGCCTGCCGTCAAACTCGTTTCCTCATCCTTGCCGGACGCACTGGCCGAAACAGCGATAATAGGTATTTCCGCAAACCCCGGCAATTGCCTTAGTGCGCGTGTGGCTTCCAGCCCGTCCATTTCCGGCATTACGAGATCCATCAGGATCAGGTCGGGCAAATGAAGCTTTGCCATTTCCACCGCATCGCGGCCGGTAACGGCCTGCAGCATTTCGAATCCCAAGGGTGCCAGCATATCGATCAAAACGGCCCGATTCTCGGCAACATCGTCCGCCACGAGCACACGCCTGCGCGGTCCGGCATATCCGGTCACGCGCCCCTCTAGCCGGGGACCGGCCTGCCACGCCTCGGCTACCCGCGCCTCGATTTCGAAGCGGAAAACACTGCCGCGCCCGAGTTCGCTTTCAACCTTGATATCGCCTCCCATCAAACGCACCAGCTGGCGACTGATCGACAGTCCCAAGCCGGTTCCGGCCGCTCGTCGATGCGCATCTCCAACCTGTTCGAACGGCTGGAAGATTCTCTCGATGTATTCCGGAGCAATGCCGACACCGGTGTCGCTGATCTCGAAATGCAAATGATCCGGCATGGGCATGCTGACGCGCAGTCGCACCTCGCCCTTATCGGTAAACTTGACAGCATTCGCCAGCAGATTCAATAAGACCTGACGCAATCGCTTCTCGTCTCCCCGTATCCAGCCAGGTAAATCCGGGGCGATGTCCACGATGAATTTCAGGCGCTTCCGCTCCGCTTTGATGCTAATGATATTGACTATCGTACGGAGGAACCTGTCTAGCGCCATGTCGCCGGGATTCAGCTCCATTCTCCCTGCATCGATCTTGGCAAACTCCAGGATATCGTTGATAAGCGTCAGCAGGTGCTCGCCGCTTTGCTGGATTACGTTCAGCCCTTCAATCTGCCGTTCGTCGAGTGCCTTGTTCCTTCTCATGATCTGGGCATATCCCAGAATGCCGTTCAATGGCGTGCGTAGCTCGTGACTCATCTGCGCAAGAAACTGGCTGCGCATGCTGGCCAGCCGTTCCGCTTCAGCCAGGGCCGCCTCGCGCGCCTGCGTCACGGCCTTGCTCTCGGTGATATCGCGCGCGACCCCGACAGTACCCAGCAAGGTGCCATCCTCGTCCATCACGGGTGCCTTGTAGGTTTCGATCCAGAAATTTCCCTTTTCGCCGGAAATTTGCTCTTCCACGACTTTTTCTTGCCGTGTTGCCATGATCTCTACATCGTCGGCGCGATAGGCCTCGGCCATTTCCCGAGGGAAGAAATCGAGGTCGGTCTTGCCGATGAGCGCATCCGCTGGATGGCCGGCCACATCAGCAACCGCTCTGTTGACAGTCAGGAAACGACTTTCAGTATCCTTGAGCCATGCCATGACCGGCAGCATATCGATCAGGGTGCGCAAATAGCGTGTTTGCTGACGAAGCTCGGATGTGCGCGCCTGCACCCGCTGTTCCAGCCCGACATTAAGCGCATGGATTTCATCTTGGGAATGCTGAAGCCGGGTGTTGGCCTGTTGAAGCAAAGCATGAGAGCGCCGTAAGCGGAACAAAAAAAGCGCCGTGCCGGCCAGCATCAGGATGCTGCCCCCCAGCACTGTCCACAACCAGCGTTGCTGGAGGCCATGCTGCCGCAACTCTGCCGCCTGTCTTTCATTGCGTTGGGTCAGCTCTTCGAATTCACGCTGCCTGGCCGCGGTTTCATAGCGCCGGGCGATCTGTATCATGCGTTCGCTGGATTTCTCGCGATCGGCCTGGGCTCGCATCTCCGCAGCTTCTGCAAAAAAATCATAAGCACGCCGATAATCGGCTTTAGTTGCGTAGAACACAGCCAGCCGCTGCGCACTTTCACTCAGGTAAAGCGAAACGCCGATTTCCTTGGCCAGTCCATAGGCAAGCTCAATGTCGGCCTGTGCAGCCGCAAGATTTCCTCGCGCGCGATAATTATCGCCACGGGCGTTCAGGACGTACCAAAGGCCGATTTTTTGCGGATACTGGCGATAAATGCGGACCGCCTCGTCAAGCAGCGGAGTGCTTTCTGCATGGCGCCCCTGCGCGTCCAACAGTTGCGCAAGGGTAAACAGACCTTGACCTATACCTGTAGGTGTCCCGACATCCCGGAACAATCGGATCGATTCACGAGCAAAAGACACCCCGCCAGCCTCGTCTCCGAGACTTGCGGTCACTTCACCCAAATTGGAAAGCGCATAGCCTTCCAGTATCCTGGAGTTGGCAAGTTGCGCGTGCTTGCGCATCTGGACGAAATGGTCGCGCGCCTCCTGTTTATGCGAGCTCTGATTAAACGAAAGCGCCAGGCACTGATGGGCATAGGCAAGCGCCAGAGGATTACCGGAACGCTTGGCGACCTCCATCGCCTGAAGGCACAAGGTAACGGAGTCGTCGAACTGGCCGATGCGGCGATACGTCATGGCTGTACGCAACATCGCCTCACCCTGAAGATCCGGCCGGTTCACGCCCTCCAGCACGGTCATGCTGCCGGTCGCCGCGTCGACCAGATCATCAATTCTGGCCCGGTTGACCGCATTGGTTGCGAGATTCAGATAAGCTTCGCCCTGCCCTACCTTATCCGCGTGCTGTTTTGCCAGCGCCAGCGCTTGCCGGGCATGCGCATCCCCCAGTTCGGTCAGCGCGAGGTTAATTTCGACACGGGAAAGGATATTGAGAGCCCACACGCGATCCGCTGGGCTGGCATCTTCCGGCAGCCGTGCCTGCAAGCGCTGCGCTTCCCGATATGCACGCCGAACATCATTTTCTGCCAGCACCCGCGTAGCAGCAGCCTCTTTGCGCCAATGCTCCAGCCCGCTTGCGGCGTGCGCCGCGCCGGGCAAATCCGCAGTTATCAACGCCATCCAGAGCGCGACAGTGACGATTCCCGGCATTCCCCGTCGAAACGGGTGAGGTTCGATCATTACACCTTCCCCTCTGACGTCTGTTTGAAGGCACCCGTTGATGCAAGCATGTCGGGCATCAAAAACGAACGGTTACGATAGCACTGACCTGAGTATCGTTGTCCCAGGTAGTCTGGGGTCTCGTCTCCTCACCATAATACGAAGTACGCTCAGTTCCAAGCAAGTTTGTCCCTTCTATGGCCAGGGAAATCTTGTTCGTGAACCGATAGCTTACCGATGCGTCCAGCCAGCCGTAAGATTTGATATAGACCGGAACTCCTCCTGACAGTGAAGTCATGTATTTATCGCGCCAGTTATAGGCAAGCCTCGCCGAAACCGGGCCTCTTTCATACATGCCGATGATGTTGTAGCTGTTCTGTGAAAGCCCGGCCAGCGGCAGATTGCTGTCTTCAACATCGCTATCGACGTAAGTGTAATTCGCCTGCAAGCCAAAGCCGCTCAACCAGCCGGGCAAAAAATCGTAAAACTGCTGATAACCGACCTCGACGCCGTTAATTTTCGACGCGCCTGTGTTGTAGGGACGAGTCACTTGATAGACGATACCGTCATGGGTTTCCGGGTTGGTAACATCCGAAATGAAGCCATCGACATTTTTCTTGAAACCGGTGAGATAAACCGAGGTGGTCTTATTGATGTATTTTTCCAGCGCCAGATCATAGTTTTCCGCGCGCGTAGGGCGAAGGTCAGGATTACCCGCGCCCCCAGTAGGCGTCACCGGTGCCGAATTGAGCGTGAGCGAAGGCGACATCTTGTTGAAATCCGGGCGCGTCACGGTTTTTGAAACCGCACCGCGTAGATACAGCCCAGAACTCAACTCGTAACGCAGATTCATGCTAGGCAGGGTATCGACGTAAGCCCTGTCGGAATCGATCGCCTCGGCATCCGCATTGCTGGAACCCTGGAAACCGTGCTGGGACTCCGTTGTGCGTACCACGCGCACACCGATATTACCGTCCAGCGGAATACCTGCGACCTTGAGTTTGGCCATTACATAAGAGGATTGGGTCTTTTCCTCAAATTCCCAGGTACCCAGCGGATTGCTGGTCGGATTCGTCAACGAAAGCTGCCCAGCTTCATTGTCGGCCTTGCGTTCGGCATAGCGCACTCCTGCGGATAATGCATCGAGCAGTTTGCCTGACAGCTGATACTCGCCGTCGAATTGCAGTGCCGTCAACTCCCCCGCAAATGGAACGAACGCATGGAGCGGCGTTGCCGTCGTGAAGTTCGGATTCTCTGTAGCAAAGCTGGCTGTAGCTGGAGAGTTCGACACATCATGAGTAAAGCCGGTAGCCGTGGCGCCACTCAGAAAAACTGAGGAGTATGTAAGGCTGCTATAGCTCCGGGTATGACTCAGGTCGGCCTTCAGGGTCAAGGCATCGCCCACCCAATTACCGCCCACCGCGATTTGCGTATTGCGGTCCAGGGTATCGCGAGAAGCGTCAGGGATTGCCGCGACGCCAGCCCCAGCCCATGTCACTTTCGCCGCATCGTTGGTTCCGGGAAACAATACGATATTGCTTGCCGCGCCGCTATTCGTCACAAAAATCTGGCCGGCGTCTTCTATTGTCTTGAACTGCGCGTGGTATGCCTCCGCATAGAGCTCGGCCCTGTCCGTTGGCCGCCATTGCAAAATGATGCTGGCACCGAGGCGCTCGCGCTCGCCTACATTGATGGTCTGTGTCCACGAACTGGGCAGGGATAGTCCGCCAACCGTTGTAGTACCGGAGTCGGTGTACTCCTCGCGGTAGGAGCGTTTCTGGTATCCCACATTGATCAGTGCACCCAGCTCACCGATGCCACTCTCCCAGCGATCACTCGCCAGCAACGAAAATTGCGGCCTGGTTTCATCGGCAAGATTACCGCGCATCAGACCTCCCCTGACGACCACCTCGCGCCCGGGGAAATCGAACGGGCGTCGCGTGCGCAAATCGACCATCCCGCCCACCCCTCCTTCAATATGATCTGCAGATGAGGTTTTATACACGCTGATAGCCGAGACCATTTCGGCAGGGATATCGGCAAAATTAAAGGTGCGCCCGCGCCCGGCGGTAAAGACTTCGCGCCCATTGAACAAGGTTTCCACCATCGGCAAGCCGCGAATGGTAATGCCAGGGCTTAAGCGCGCGTCATTGACGGAATAATTGCTCTGGTTCGCTGAGCCTTCACCGCGATCCCGGGCCATCTGTACACCGGTAATGCGCTGCATGGCTTCGGCAATACTATGATCGGGGAGTTTAATGATGTCTTCGGCAACAACCGAATCGACGATTTCGAGTTTTTCGCGCTTGATCGCCTGAGACGTGGCAAGGCTGGCGCGCTTGCCAACGACAACAACCTCTTCGGAGCTTTCCGGGAGATTAACAGCAACAGCTTCGCGTCCTACGTTTTCCACGTCTTCATCGGCATGCGCCGAATTGAAATACGAGCTTGCCATCATGGCCGCTGCAAACAGTTGCCAGGCAGGATTACCGCTTACCCACAAAGCCTTTGTCATGATAATGATCGGCTCTTAACTTGGTTTTGACGGAACAATCGGGCCAAAAATCATCAACCCCAGCCCAAACGGTTCCTTGGTTTTACCTATACCGATTTAGCACTCAAGCCAGCGTAAATTCTTGATTTGCAGTCGCTAAAAAACCGCCAAGAACATCCTGAGTATACCGCTGCAATTAATTGATGGGTATAACAAAAAAAGCGCCTCGTAAGGCGCTTTTTTGCTTTATTTATGGCGGAGAGGGCGGGATTGTGTCCGTCTCGCCTTAGGGCGATCCAGC
The DNA here is from genome assembly GCA_946481235.1 of uncultured Methylobacillus sp. The sequence continues at coordinate 9,650 of CAMLME010000067.1, forward strand.
CATCCGCTGACGCGGACCAGCCTGCGGCTGTCCAAGCGAGCAGTGCTCGCTTAGTCGAACCGGCGAGTTCTCGAAATAACCACCTACGCAGCCAATAAAAAAGCCGCCTTGAAGGCGGCCGTTTTATTGGCGGAGAGGGCGGGATTCGAACCCGCGTTAGGCTATTAGCCTAAACACGCTTT
>CAMLME010000068.1 GCA_946481235.1 uncultured Methylobacillus sp.
GCCTCGACCGCGACGAAAGCGATGTTGAGCGCGATGCCGATACCGAACGCGCGATGGTGCGTATTGACGTGGCTATGATCATGGTGATGATCGTGGCCGTGATGATGACCGCTCAAGTATTTTTCTCCGGTAAATGACGGGATAATAGCGCCATGCAAACCCCTGCCCCGTCCAACGCGTAATGGTATCACTCAAGCTGCCCGAGAACGCCGTCACGCGCGCCTTGCGCGACTGGAAAACACTGCTGCGTACCGCGCGCCCGATCAGCCGGGTGGCGGTGCTCGGCAGGCGCTACATCTACATTTTGCCCACCCGGCAAGGAATTCTGTTTGCAGTCGTGCTGGTCTGCATGCTGATCGGCTCGATCAATTACGCGCTCAATCTTGGTTTCGTGCTGACTTTCCTGCTCGCCGGGCTGGGTGTGATCGCGATGCTGCATACCTGGCGCAACCTCGCCGAACTAACGATGGAAGCGGGCAAGACGCTGCCTGTCTTTGCCGGTGAAGCAGCCCGTTTCAACCTGATTGCGACCGATAATCACCTACGTGCGCGCTATGCCATCGCAGCCTCCTGCGCCGAGCTGCCGCCGGTGCTTTTCGATATCCCCGCCGATGGCCGCAGTGAATTCGCGCTTGCCGTCCCCAGTACGCGGCGCGGCTGGCTGGCCCCCGGCCGCCTGACGGTGCATACCGAATTCCCGCTGGGCTTGTTTCATGCGTGGTCGTATGTAGAGCTGGAAAACCGCTGCCTGATCTATCCCCACCCCGCTCCGCCAGAAAGCATGCCTCCGCTTTCGGGCGACAGCGGCATGACCGGCAGCCATGCGACGGCCAGCGGCGACGACGATTTTTCCGGCCTGCGTCATTACCAGCATGGCGATTCCCTGCGGCGCATCGACTGGAAGGCATCCGCCCGTGAGCAAGGCATGTTTACCAAGCAGTTTCAGGGCGCGAGCAGCGTGCTGCTGTGGTTGGACTGGCAACTGGCGGAAGGCGATACCGAAACCCGGATTTCGCAGCTCACGCGCTGGACGCTGGATGCCCATGCGGGCGGCCTGACCTTCGGCCTGCGCATGCCGGGCGTCGAGATTCCGCCGGATTCCGGGGAGCCGCATTTCCGCCGCTGCCTAGAAACACTGGCGCTTTTCGGGCTGCCGCAATGAGAGCCGCGCAGCAGACACTGACATTGCCCGACCTGCGCTGGCTGCTGGCCTCGATGACGCTGGTAGTCGCGCCGATGTTCCTGCACCTGGCATTATGGGTGCTGCTGTTCGCGCTGCTGCTCGGCGCCTGGCGCTATTCGCTCGGCATGCGCAAGCTACCCTTGCCCGGTACGCGCGTCCTGCTGCCGATGACGCTGATCGGGGCAGGTGCCATTATCGCCAGCTATGGCGGCTCGTTCGGACGGGATGCCAGCGTCGCCCTGCTGACGCTGATGCTGTCGATGAAGCTGCTGGAATCCAGCGATCGCCGTGATGCAATGCTGCTGATTTCGCTGTCGTGGTTTCTTTCAATCACCACCTTCCTGTTCACGCAGTCATTGCTGATGGGCTTTTATCTGGCACTGCCAGTCCTTGCGCTGACCATCACCCTGATCGGCATCAATCATCCCAACGGCAGGCTGCCGTTCAATACCCAATGGCGGCTTGCCGCCGGCCTGCTGGGACAAGCGATTCCCGTCATGCTGGTGCTTTTTCTCTTATTTCCGCGCCTTTCAGGCCCGCTCTGGCGCACGCCCAGCGACGCCGCCAACGCCATGAGCGGCTTGTCCGAAAGCATGACACCGGGCAGCATCAGCGAACTGATCCTGTCGGATGAAACCGCCTTCCGCGCCGAATTCAGCGGTACGCTGCCTGCGTCCAACCAGCGGTACTGGCGCGGCCCTATCTTCTGGCATTTCGATGGCCGCACCTGGCGCCCGGGCATGCAAGCCTACAACCTGGCGCAGGAAGCGCTGGATGGAACCGATGACCGCATCGATTACACCGTCACACTGGAGCCGCACAACCGCAACTGGCTGTTCGCACTTGACCTTCCCGCCTCGGTGCCGGCGGAGGGAGTGCTGCGCCACGATTACCAATTGGTCTCACGCCAGCCCGTCAATGCCCGCATTCGCTACCAGGCCCAGTCCTTCCTGACTTACCGCCTGCAACCGCAACTTGACGCCGCAACGCGCCGGCATGCGCTGCAACTTCCCAAAATCGGTAACCCGCGCACGCTTGCGCTGGGGCAGGAATGGGCTGCCTCGAACCCGGATGGCCAGGCCCTCGTGCGCAAGGCACTTGCCATGTTCCGCGAGCAGTCTTTCGTGTATACGCTTACGCCGCCGAAGCTCGGGCGCGACGGCATGGACGACTTCCTGTTTACGACGCGACGCGGTTTTTGCGAACACTATGCCGGCAGCTTCGTTTTCCTGATGCGCGCCGCCGGCGTGCCCGCCCGCGTTGTTACCGGCTACCAGGGCGGCACGGTCAATCCGCTGGGCAATTACATGATCGTGCGCCAATCCGACGCGCACGCCTGGGCCGAAGTCTGGCTGGAAAACAGCGGCTGGGTGCGCATCGACCCCACCGCCGCAGTATCCCCGCAACGCATCGAATTCGGGCTGTCCAGCATGTCGGCAGGCGAGCCTGTCCCCTTGCTGGCTCGGGGCGAGTATTCCTGGCTGAATCAGGTTTATCTCGGCTGGGATGCCATCAACAACGGCTGGAACCAATGGGTGCTGGGCTACAATCAGCAACGGCAGATGGAACTGCTCTCACGCTTTTTCGGCGAAAACATCTCCATGCGCGGCCTGGCGGTCGGCATGATCGCCGCGGTAGGGTTCATCATGCTGGCGATCAGTTGGGCGCTGCTGCGCAATGTCGTTCGCCAGACCGACAAGCTGCAGACTCTGTACGGAAAATTCTTGCGCAAACTGGCTCGTGCCGGCATTCTGCGCCAGCCGCATGAGGGGCCGCTGGAGTTCGGCCAGCGCGCCGCTGCGGCATCCCCGGATAAAGCACAGGCCATCCTGGGCATTACTGCCCGGTACGCCGATTTGCGGTATGGTCACGCACACACGCGTCAAGACATTGAAACATTGCAAAAGGAAATAAGGGAATTCAAGGCATGAGCGATGAGGAATACATGCAATTGGCGCTGGAGCTTGCCGCGCAGGCAGCAGCGGTCGGCGAAGTGCCGGTCGGCGCGCTGGTAGTGAAGGACGGCGAGATCATCGGCCGCGGCTACAATGCCCCGATCTCCAGCCATGACCCGAGCGCCCATGCGGAAATCCGCGCCATGCGCGACGCCGCACAGCATATCGGCAATTACCGGCTGGTTGGTTGCACCCTGTATGTGACGTTGGAACCTTGTGCGATGTGCACGGGCGCAATCCAGCACGCACGCATCGCCCGACTGGTCTACGGTGCGAACGACCCCAAGACAGGCGCCTGCGGCAGCGTGGTAAATCTGATGGAAGAAACCCGGCTCAACCACCACACCGAGGTGGAAAGCGGCGTGATGGCTGCGGAGTGCGGCGGCGTGCTTAGTGCTTTCTTCGCTGCCAGACGCGGAAAATAGCCTTATGGTGCAGTCCGAACCACATCAGTGCGAGGATAACGGCCAGGATCAATAAATGTGCAAGGCCGGCATAGGCGCTGATCAATGCCAACTTGCTGAAGGAGCCCAGGAATACCAGAGGTAGCGCCACCAGGACGAGCAAGAGAAATATCAAGATCATAGATGCATCCTCCTTACGCCTGATACTTAGCAATAACGATGCCACGGCTTAGTTTCAAGTCGATGACAATTGCAGACAATAAAAAACCCGCCTTTCGGCGGGTTCTTTTTTACGGAAAGGCCTGCGGTCAGTCGCGTTCGCCCAGCAGCGCCATCAGCAGTTGCAGCAGGTTGACGAACAGGTTGTAGATGTCCAGGTAAATCGCCAGCGTTGCCATCACGTAGTTGGTTTCGCCGCCAGTCACTACACGGCTCACGTCGTACAGGATGAAGCCGGAGAACAACAGCACGGCCACGCCGGACATTGCCAGTGCGAGCGCCGGGATCTGAAAGAACATGTTGGCAAGCATGGCGACGATCAGCAGGATCAGGCCGACCATCAGGAAGTTGCCCATGAAGCTGAAGTCCTTCTTGGTAGTCGTCGCAATCCCGGCCAGCGTCAGGAAGATAATGCCGGTGCCACCAGCCGCGAGGCCTACCAATTGCGCACCATTCTTCAGGTTCAGCGCGACCTGGAGGATAGGGCCAAGCATTACGCCCATCAGTCCGGTCAGGACCAGCAGCAGAACCACGCCCAGGGAAGAGTTGCGGTTGGCCTGGATGCCGAAGAACAGGCCGAACATCAAGGCCAACGCGCCCACGGTATACATGATCGGATGCTGAGCAGCCCATGCGAAATTCATTGTCATGCCGACCATCGCGCCGATGACCGTCGGGATCATCGTGATGCCCAGCAGCATATAGGTGTTGCGCAGAACCTTGTGCGCGCCTGCGGCGAGCGTGGTACCAGCGGTATTTGCGACTTGATAATCGGATTGCATAGTAGGGTTAAACCTCATGTTATTGGAACTGCGGATAAGACTAGCGGAAGGCTGAAGAAGTTTCAAGCGCGAGCTAGCCGCGCGATTATAGCGTGGAGACGTTGAAATAAGTGGTGACCGCATTGCGTGCGGCGAAACTACCGGCATTGGCAAGCTGCGCCGCCAACAACTGGCGGAAACTCTCGCGGGCGTCCTGCTGCGAACGCTGCTGTTCGCGTACTTCCTCGTTGGCAATTGCCTGCCGCACCGCTTGCGCTTGCTGCGTGCTGTTGGTTTCCGACTGAGCGGTCGTGCCGTTCAGCTGCTGTTCTGCCACGCGACCGATACGATCGGAAAGTTCATTCAGCGCAGACTGCGCCTCAGACGGGTTTGACTGGAGCGATTGATCCAGCTGCCGCTGGTTGACGGTAAACGTACCGTCCTGCTGCGTGGCGATGCCCAACCGCTGCAGCGCATTCACGCCGTCCTGGGTGGTCGTGTTCTCAGCGGTATTGCGCACTTCATTAAGCGCTTGTTGCGGCCGGCGGTCGGCGCTGCTCGTATCGGCGGTACGCACAGTCTGGTTCAGCGCATTAAGCGACTGCACCACCCCCTGTACGGCGTTTCTGAATTCGGACAGCGCGGGAGGGTTGTTGAGATTGCGTGCCGTCTCGGTCGAGGTCCGCAGATCCTCCAGCGCCAGCTTGGTACGTCCGAAATCGCTAAGCTGGGTACGGCTGCTGCTATTTACATCCTCGCGCGGCAATGCCTGTAGCGGATTCTGGTTTCTCTGCCCAGCATCAGCCTGCGCCTGTGTGGCTGCGGCGCCAATGACATTCTGATTGAGAGAAACGCTGGAAACGGCCACTTACATGACTCCGTTGTAGACAGTGGGAAGTTACTCCCTTTCCCGAAGCAAATCAATCAGATCGCGCATCATACGGGAAATTTTAGCGCCCCCTCGGTAACGCCGATTTCGGATACGGTGCGCAATGCGTGAACGAACTCTGCATTTTCATGCAATTCCACCAGCGTAGCCGGATGCAGCTTACCGTGCATGCGCGCCAGCCGCGCCAGGCTGACCGCGGAAATCTTCCATTCCAGATTGCTCAACAGTTCGTCCGCGAGGTCTGGTCGATTGCACAGCAGCACCATGTCGCAGCCAGCGTTGAGCGCGGCCAGGGCGCGTTGCGTCACGTCGCCGGCCACCACCGCACCTTCCATCGACAGATCATCGCTGAAGATCACGCCATTGAACTCCAGGCGCTGGCGCAGCACCTTCTGTAGCCAGCGTTCGGAAAAACCAGCCGGCTTGTCGTCCACCTTCGGGTAGATCACATGCGCAGGCATGATGGCCGGCAAACCGTCGTCTATCATCTGGCGGAAAGGCTGCATGTCCTCTTCGGCAATACGGTCGAACTCGCGCTCGTCCACTGGGATCGCCACATGCGAATCGGCGGCGACGAATCCATGGCCGGGGAAATGCTTGCCCACCGCTGCCATACCGCCGCGCTTGAGGCCATGCATGAGTGAGCGCGACAGCTCGGTGATGGCGTGGATGTTGCGATGGAACGCCCGGTCGCCGATCACGCCACTGTTGCCGTAGTCGATGTCCAGCACCGGGGTAAAGCTGAAATCCACGCCGTAGGCACGCAGCTCCGCCGCCAGCACCCAACCCGCCTCTTCCGCCAGTTGTCGTGCGCGGCGGGGATTGGTGTCCCATATCTTGCCAAGCTCGCGCATCGGCGGGATGCGCGTAAACCCTTCGCGGAAGCGCTGCACGCGTCCGCCTTCGTGGTCTACCGCGATCAGCAGCGGCGGCTGGCGCACGGCATGAATCGCCGACGTCAGCGCCTTGAGCTGTTCCGGACTCTTGTAATTCCGCGAAAACAGGATGATGCCGCCGACCAGCGGATGCTGCAGGCGGCGAATATCGTTTTCGTTGAGTTCGGTGCCCTCGATATCGAGCATGACCGGGCCGAGCGACATGGTGGTTCCTTATCTTCTGACGTCTAGAGTATCGCGCAGTGTATCGCCCAACACGTTGACCGCCAACACCAGCGACATCAGGCTGACACCCACCGCCAGCACGTAATGCGGCGCGACCAGCAGATAACGCACGCCGTCGCGCAGCATGGAGCCCCAGGAGGCATGCGGCGGCTGGATACCGAGGCCGAGGAAGGACAGGCTGGCTTCGGCGACGATCAGGCTGGCAATGCTGAAGGTCGCTTCCACCAGCAAAGGCGCCATGAGCAAGGGCAGCATATGTCGGAACAGGATACGCGGTGTGGTCGCCCCCAAAACTTGCGCCGCCAGCACATGCTGCCTGCCACGCAGGGACAAGGCCTGCGCGCGCGTCAGCCGGGCGTAGCCTACCCACGAGGTCAGGCACAGTGCGAGGATAAGGTTGTTGAGGCCCGGCCCGAGCACGGCGGCAAAGGCAATCGCCAGCAGGATGCCGGGGAAAGCGAGAAATACGTCGGTCACGTGCATCAGCCCGCGATCCACCCAGCCGCCGTAATAACCGGCAATCAGGCCGAGTGCTGTGCCGAAAGTCATCGTCGCGGCCGTGACCAGCATGGCGACTGTCAACGAGACTTCCGCGCCGGCGATCAGGCGGGCGAATATGTCGCGGCCGAGGTCGTCGTTGCCCAGCCAGGACTGGAACGAAGGTACAGCGAGTATGCGATCGAGGTCGATGGCATCCGGCTGAAAGCCGAGCCAGGGCGCCGCGACGGCGACGATCAGCCAGAAAAGCAGGACTGCCAACGGCCAGTGCTTCATTGTGAAAAACGCACCCTGGGATCGAGTCGCGAGTATGCAAGATCCGTAAGCAGGTTGACCAGCACGTAAGTCAACGCAATGACCAGCACGCAAGCCTGGGTGACCGGGTAATCGCGCTTCTCGATGGATTCCACCAGCAGTCGCCCAACCCCTTCCCAGCCAAACACGGTTTCCGTGATGACCGCCCCGGCCAGCAACGAGCCCAATTGCAGACCGACCACCGTTACTACCGGCAACAGCGCGGCTTTCAGTGCATGCCGCAGGATGACGGTGCGCTCCGGCAGGCCCTTGGCACGGGCGGTGCGTACGAAATCCTCATGCAGTACTTCCAGCATACTGGCGCGTGTCATGCGGGTGAGGATCGCGGCCAACCCGCTTGCCAGCGTCAATGCGGGGAGAACGATGGAACCGCCGTTTTCCATGCCGCTCACAGGCAACCAGCCCAGCCACAGTGCGAATACCAGCATCAATAGCGGCCCCAGCCAGAAATGCGGCATCGCGGACAAGGTCAACGCCGATAGCGTCGCCAGCCGGTCAGGCCAGCGCAAATGGTTGAGCGCGGCCACTATGCCCAATGGCAGGCCGATAGCCAAAGCGATAGCCAGTGACAGCAAAGCCAGCCGGGCTGTTGCGGGAATCCGTTCGGCCAATAATTCGGAAATCGGTACCTGGCTATGGATGGAACGGCCGAAATCGCCTTGTGCCAGATTGGACAGATATGTCAGAAACTGCGCCGGCAGTGGCTGATCCAGCCCCAGTTCCGCACGCAACGCACTGCGGTCGGCCGTGGATGCGGATTCGCCCAGCATCACCTCAACCGGATCGCCCGGCACCAAGTGCACCAGCAGGAAGGTCAGCAACAGCACGCCGAATACTACCGGCAAGACGGCCAGGAGGCGCTTCAACATGCTCAGCGAATAACCACGGGGGTACCTGCCGGCACCCGCTCGAACAATTCAATGACATCCGAATTGCGCATGCGGATGCAGCCATGTGAACGGGCGATGCCCATAGGCTCGCTGTCCGGCGTGCCATGGATATAGATATAGCGTTGCATGCTGTCGACGTCGCCCAGCCGGTTCACTCCCGGTTCGCAGCCGGAGAGCCACAGGATGCGCGTCAGTATCCAGTCGCGCCCGGGATGTTGCTCGGCGAGTTCCGGCGACCAGGTTTCGCCCGTCGGACGGCGGCCGATGAACACGGAGCCAAGCGGTTTCCCGGCGCCGATCTTCGCACGCACGATATGTCGTCCGCGCGGCGTGCATAAGGAGTTCTTGCGCTCGCCTGGACCATTGGCGGCAGTGGAGACGGAATACTCGGCCAGCACCGCGCCCGCGTCGTCCAGCAGGCGCAGGTGTTGCTCGGCAATGGAGATATCAATGAACACGTTATTTGACGGCGGAGAACTCGAACGCATTGCCGTCCGGGTCGCGGCAGAACAGCGCAGCACGGCCGGACTTGCTCATGGTGTAGGGCACGCCCGCCGCCTCCAGCGCGGCACGCACCGGCTCGACATCATCCACGGAAAACGCGATATGGACGTCGCGGCCGCCGTGCTCAGGGCGCTGAATGCCCTCGTAAGGATTGGGCACCACCATCAGGTGCACCTGGTTTTCGCCGATGTCGTACCACACGCCCTCGAACCCGAAATTCGGACGATTGGGGTTGGGTGTGAAGCCAAGCAAACCTTCATAGAAGGCGCGAGATTTTGCGAGATCGGTGACGATCAGTCCCGTGTGCATCATGCGATTGATTTTAATCATGGTTGCCTTTCTGTATGGTCGCCAGCGCATCCCAGTTGCCATCGGGTGCCGGTGCGTAATACGTAATGCTGCGATTCATGGCTGCGAACTGGCCTTCGTACCACAAGGGCGCATAAGGCAGCAGCGCGTGGATGCGCTCCGTCGCTGCCTGCCAGTTTTGGTGTTCGATCAGGCTGTCGAGTTCCGTATCCTGCATCCGGCCGCGGTTGGCGCCGGCGGGCGGCACGGATTGGCTATGGAACGCCAGGCGGTAAATCTCGGGCGTCTTGATGCCTACCCAGGTCAGGCCGTAGAGCTGGAATTTACCATGTTTGACATCATCGAAGAACGTGCCCCAGTCCAGGCTGCGAATTTCCAGCTCGATGCCGGCCGGTCGCATTTGCGCCTGTAATATCGTCGCAAGGCGCACGCGATGTGCGTCGGTGGAAGTCTTGTAGACCAGTTTGAGCGGCAAAGAGATTCCGGCCTGCTGCAGCAATGTTCGCGCTTCGGCCGGATCGTAAGAATATGGCGGCAGCGCAGCGTTGCCGGCCCAATGCTCGGGCGGCAAGATGGCCGTAGCGGGCCGACTGCCGCCGACCAGTGCTTGGCGCACGATGGTGTCGCGGTCGATGGCCAGCGTCACCGCCCGGCGTACCCGGACATCCTGCAATTGGGCATCCTGCATATTGAAACCCAGATAGGAGTAATTGGCGCCGGGCAATTCCTTGACGATGACATCCGCCTGATTGCGTAAATAGGCCAC
>CAMLME010000069.1 GCA_946481235.1 uncultured Methylobacillus sp.
TGCTTTCCATGCCTTCAATCAATTGCAGCATTTCGCCGGTGGGGTCGCGCGGCAGCAATTGCTTGATCAGCAGGCCGGCGGGCGAGGCAAGCCGGTCTATGCTTTCGCTCAAGGCTTCGCGCAGTCCATCCGCGCTGAATCGCGCCGAGGTTACAGCAGGACTCAATAGATAACGGTAGTTGAACAGGGTTTCGCGGTCGCGCTCGGTAGTCACCGGCTCGCCGTTGTTCACCGCGACGAATGCCGGATCGGACCGCAAGCGCTGCGCAATTTTTTTGGAAACCGTTGCGCGCGATACTTCGTCCGCACCTTCGATCCCGACCAGGATCAACTTGGAAGCCAGTCCGTCGCGCAACTGATCCATCAAAAGCTGCTGCTGCGCCGTCGGCGTGCGCGGCAGGAAGGCGGACAGGTCAGCGGTGAAATGGCTACGCGCGATGATGACGATGCTGGCCACGATCAACGCCAGCCACACGACTATCGCAGCCCGGCCGGAATGCGGTAAAGGCAACTTCAAGGCACGGACATCTGCGTGATGGTCATCAGCGAACTATCGCCGTCCGCCTGGCGGATTTCGATGGTGCGCAGCTCATGGCGCTCGCCGGCGATGCGAATGCGCTCGACGACTTTCTTCATCCGGTCGGCAATCGGCAGCAGTTCCAGCGTCCAGCCCTGCTCGTCCCCCTCGAGGCTCAGACGGTAGGCGCGTTCCAGTGCTGTACGGTCGCCCGCCAGTGTGCCGCGTATGCTCTCGATAAAGGCGGCAATTTCGGGATAGTTCTGCAAAGGCAGCACGTGTCGCTTGCCTTTCTGCTCGATGGTCAGCGTGCCCCGCTCCAGCACCATGCTTTCCGGACGCGGCTTCAGTGTGCGCTTTTCGAGACGGTCGGGCGCGGTGTAGAACAGCTCGCCCGAAGACTCGACCGGCTTGTCGAGAATGGCGATGGATTTCTGCTCGACATAGCTCGCGTGGCCGGCGCGGGACTGCGCCAGCCCGTGCATGAGTTGATCGATACCCCACTCCCCCGCCTGTATCAACGGTGAAACGAGCAGGCAGGCCAGCACAAGAAATGATTTAGCGATGTTCATGGGATTGCGCACTCAGGGATGTCGGCACGGATTGCCAGTAATCGAAAAAATTGAACCAGTTGTAAGGCGCTTCGCGGCAGTAATGGTTCAACAGGCCGGCATAACGCTCTATCGCTTGCTGCACGGCAACCTCGCGTTGTCCGCGCGGAACATCGGTAAAGTCAGCCAGCGTCTCGAAATGCACGCAGTAGCGATTGCCGCCGAGATAAAGCCCGACCATAAACACCACTGGCCGCCGCATCAGCGCGGCCATGCGAAATGGGCCGATCGGCATGGCCGCCGGTGCGCCAAGCAGTTCGACCGAGGTCATGGGCTCATCGCCCAGCGTGCGATCGCCCAACATGCCGACCAGCATGCCGGCATCCAGCTTGTCCTGCACCTTGAGCATGGAATCGATCCGCCCCAAGGGAATGATATCCAGCGCGGCCTCGGGGTTGATGGCCGCCAGCATCTTGTTGATTTTCTGCGCATTGTCTTCGTGCATTACCATCGCCACATGCAGGCCAGGCACTTGTCGACCGATGGCGCGGATGACCTCGAAACTGCCGAGATGCGCGCCCATGAGAAACACGCCGCCGCCCGCCTCGATCAGCGGATTGATGTGCTCCTGTCCCTGAATGTCGATATCGAACAGGTCGTAGCGGCGGTCCACCAAATAGATGCGGTCGTGTATGGTGGCGGCGAAGCAGAAAAAATGGCGGTAGAGGTCTCGCCAGCCGGCGGGTCGGTCCAGCACGCGTGTAAGGTAATCGCGCGAGGCATTACGGCTGGCTGGCGAAAAAAGTACGAAATACAGTGCCACCAGGTGCAATACCGAACGCGCAATACGCCGCCCCAACCGCAGCGAAATCCAGCTCATCAGGCGCAGCATGGGCATGTTGCTGCGCTCGCTCGATTGCAGCCAGACGGCCTTCTTCTGCAGGGTAGTCATGATGCTGCGACGGGCGTGATGCTGCCGGAAACGATAGGCCGCTCATTTTCGCGAATGTCGAACCGAATCGCCCCGTTGGCTTGCGCTTCGTGTTCGATGACGACGCTGGCCCCCGGCCCCAGCGGGCTCAGAAACTTGACCGAACCGATCTGCCACGCGCCCTCATGGCCAATAGCGTCGGCAATCGCATGCATCGCCTCATCCAGCAGCACGACGCCGGGAACAATGGGCATCCCCGGGAAATGCCCGGCAAACGCGGGATGATCGAAGGGAATGGTCAGCGTGGCGGTGTTCTTCATGCCGCATCCCGATTGAAACGGTTTTCGATCAGGTTCTTGAGTGCTTCGCGCGGCAGTTTGCCTGTGCTGTTGCGCGGCAAGGCATCGACGAATAACAGCGGGCGCGGCAAAAAGACCGGATCGATGCGTTCGCGCAGCGCTTTCAGCAGCGTTTTCGCATCCAGTCCGGGCGCGACCACACAGGCGGCGAGCCGCGTGACATGATCGTGCGTAACCTCGTCCGGCATATAGAACGCGCCATCGACGACGCCGGGGATCGCAGTCAGTTGAACATTCAGGTGGGCCAGCGAACTGCGCTTGCCGGCAATATTGACCAGATCCTGCGAGCGGCCGTGCAACAGGAACCGCCCTGCTCCGGTCAATTCGATTTTGTCGTTAAGTGCGATGGGGCGCTCCACGTGACCACCCTCGGCCCACACTTGATCCTCGCGCGAAATTAGCCGCACATTCGGGAACAGGCTCCATTCCAGGGTCTGCGTTGTGCGCCGGGTAGCGATCTGCCCGGTTTCGGTACAGCCATAGATCTCCAGCAAAGGCGCATCGAAACCGGACTCCACGGCCTGCGCCAGTTGCGGCATCAGCATCGCGGTGGCGGACAGCACCATTTCTACGCGCGGCAATGACAGGTTCGACTCCAGCAGCATCCGCAAATGCAAGGGGGTAGAAATCAGGATGCGCGGAATCGGTACCGCTTCCAGCGTCTCGCAGATATCTGCCGGGTAGAACGGCTGCGCACTGCACAAGGCGTTTGCGGATTGCAGCGGCAGCAGCACTGTCGATTCGAATCCGTACATGTGCTGCGGCGGCACCGTGCCGACAATGGCATGGCATACACCGGGCTTTAGCCCAAGTTGTTCCGCCTGCGCCCGGACATTGCGCACCAGGCCGCCCCAGGTTTTGGGATGCGGCATCGGTGCGCCGGTGGAGCCGGAGGTGAAGACAATCGCGACAATCTGCGTGTCGTTGATTTGCGGTATGTGCGCATCCAGCGGAAGAACATCGGGAATCACTGGGTAATGCAATTGCGGCAACGCGATATCGCATTGCTGGCTGTCGTGCAGGCAAAAAACGTCGGCGGCAAACAACTTCAGTTGCTGCACCGTTTCCGGCGTATGCGTGGGCGGCAACAAGCTCACTTTACCCGTCAGCATCGCTGCAACCATTCCTACCGCGAAGCGATAGCGATCGCGACAGATATTCAACACATGGCGACCTGCAGGAAGCCGTTCGGCAAGATAAGAGACATCGCCCAGGAATTGCGCAACCGACACCGGCGCATTGCCGCGCCAAGCGACCGTATCGCTCAAGGATGTGTGGGAAAACAGCGGATGGGTAGCCATAGCTTCAAACCTCAGCCATGTGGGCGGGAAGATTTCAGGTACGCGTTGACCGCATCGAGGATATGGCCGTGCGAAGCGTCGGACAATACGCGCCGGCGCACCAGGTATTCCGCGACGAACATCAACGTCACCAGCGGCAATACCATGAAATTGGCATACACCGACCAGATCGCCAAAGGCGTCAGTAAAAACAGCAAGGTCGAGATCGCTGCCAGCAGACCGAAAAAGACCACCCAGGCAATCGTCACCTGCCGCGCATAGCGCTCATGCGCTGGCGACAGCGGGCCGTGCACCATTTCCGCAAACGTCACGCACAGCGGCGTGCGCTCACCGAGCAGGGTGCGGCCGAAAGTCGCCAGAAGTGTCAGCAGCAAGCCCATGTCCTGAAGCCAGAAAAGCACACCGGAATGCTGCGCAATCGTCGGCCAGATCGACCAGAACACCAGTGCGCCCAGCCCGAGCAGCAGCAAACCGCCCAGCCGCAAACGGGTATTCGACAGCATGGCGAGCCCGATGAGAAATACCGGCGCCATGGCCAGAAAAGCGCCCATGATGCCGGGCTGGCCTGATGCATTGACGCGATGCATCAGCACGGCATAGACCGCGATAGCCGCGGCAATACCTACGCCCCTCGCGATTCGCAGGATGTCAGGCATCAGCGGGTTTTGTGTGCAGCCACATACTCCGTCAGACTGCGCAGCGAACCGAAAATGCGGTGATTGTCTTCGCTGTCCGCTTTCAGTTGCAGGCCGTAGCGCTTGGATACCACCAGCGCGACTTCGAGGATATCGATGGAGTCGAGCCCCAGTCCATTGCCGTAGAGCGGCTCATCGGGCTGGATTTCGGCGGCGGAAACGTCAAGATTCAATGCCTGCACCATCAGCTCGGCAATTTCTAGCTGTAATGCGGCTTCCTCTGCGGGCGTATATTTTTCTGTCATGACAACTCTTCGTTTGTTTAAGGTTTATTCCAGATAGCGCCCATCCACCAGGCACCTTAAGGTCATTTATTCTACCGCTTTTAAAGCATTCGGGGTTCCGGGCACTGGGGAACGGAGTGTATTGCTGCTGGATCGTTTTTTGTATGGCCCGGTCGTGCTAATCTGCGCGCATGTATATCGTTGCAATCGCCTGGCTTTACGTCACCCTGATGATGGCGCTGACCGAGCCCAACATCGTCGCCGGATTACTCACTTTCCTGTTTTACGGTTTGCTGCCATGCGCCCTGCTGATCTGGATCATCGGCACGCCGCAACGCCGGCGCAACCGTTTACGCGTGATCGCCGAGCAGGAACTTGACCAGCCAGATGGATCCGATACCAAGACCGATTAAGGTGACCTGTTGCACCGTAGCGCGCAACTCCGGGCGTTTGTGCAAGCCCGGAATGAGGTCCGCGACCGCCACATAGATCATGCTCGCCGAGGCCAGCCCGAGGATAGTCGGAATCCAGTTCTGCACCGTTTGCAACGCGAAATAGGCAATTACCCCGCCAACCAGCGTCGCCAGGCTGGACAGCAGGTTGAAGATGAAAGCCTGACGTTTGGTGTAGCCCGAATGCAGCAGGATCAGGAAGTCGCCGACCTCCTGCGGAATCTCGTGTGCGATGATCGCCAGTGCCGTCACCGCGCCCAACTTGAAATCCGTCATGAACGCCGCCGCAATCAGGATACCGTCCACAAAGTTATGGAAGGTATCGCCTATCATGATCATCATGCCGCTTCGGCCATGGTCGTGACCGTGATCATGGCCGTGATCCTGCACCGGTGCAGGAGCCGCATGCGCCTCGCACTCGTCGCCGTGGCAATGACGCCAGAGCACCAGCTTTTCCAGCACGAAAAACAGCAGGATGCCGAACAGCACCGTCGCTGCCATGCTGTCCATGCTGCTGGAAAGCTCGAAGGCGTGCGGCAGGATCTCGAGGAATACCGCGCCCAGCAGCGCACCGATGGCGTAGCTGATCAGCATCGGAATCCATGCGGTACGTGCGTTGAGCGCCACGAGACCGGCAGCAGTGACGCTAAGCAGACCGCCGAACAGGCTTGAAACGAGAATCCAGCTAAATACGGACATTGTTGTTATGCGAAGTGAGAAAAATTGGATTATACGGGACGTGTCAAGTAGGGCTTAGCCAGATCAGCGACGCCATGCGCCCGGTGCGCCCGTCGCGACGATACGAAAAGAAACGTTCCGAATCGGTATAAGTACAGAAATCGCCGCCATAAATGCGCTGGACGCCCAATGACAACAAGCGCTGGCGCGCGAGCAGGTAAAGATCGGCAAGGTATTTGTCGCCGTGCGCGCTGAAGGCAAACTCACTCGCCGGATCGTGACGCATAAAAATCTCGCGCACCTCAGGCCCGACTTCAAAGGCCTGCGGCCCGATGGCCGGCCCTAGCCAGGCCATCATCGAGGATGTCGGAACATCCATGGAGATGATCGTCTCCTCGATCACGCCATCGGCAAGACCGCGCCATCCGGCATGTGCCACGCCTGCTACCGTGCCGATATCATCACAAAGAAAAACCGGCAGGCAATCAGCAGTCATCACCGCGCAAACTGCATTCACGCGGCGCGTAATGCAGGCATCCGCGCGCGGCGCGCAGCCGGCTGTCTCGGCCATGAGCACCGCAGTGCCGTGCACCTGCTCCAGCCAAACCGGCTCACTCGGCACCAGCGTATTCAACAGATTGCGGTTGGCGGCAACAGTATAGGCATCGTCCCCAACGTGCATGCCGAAGTTGAGGCTATCGTAGGGCGCCGTACTGAGGCCGCCCTGTCGAGTGGTCTGGATTGCCCTGACCTGGGGTGGCGCCGGCCAGTCGGGAACGATCAAGGTTTCGACAAGACTCACTCGACATCCTCTTCGTCGTCGAAATCATCCTCGAATTCGTCTTCGCCGTACACTTCAAACGGGACTTCGAAATCTTCTTCATTGACGTCATCCTCGAAACGCATCGCCTCCAGCAAAGCCTTCATGTCCGCCGGCAATTCCGCCTGCCACTCCATGAATTCGCCAGTGACCGGATGGATCAGCCCGAGACGCACGGCATGCAAGGCCTGGCGTTTAAAATTCTTCAGCGCATCGCGCAAGGTCTGGGACATCACCCGATGCGGCACAATGCCACGCAAACCGTACACCGGGTCGCCCACCAGCGGCGCGCCAATGTGCTGCATGTGGACACGAATCTGGTGCGTGCGACCCGTTTCGAGTCTGCAGCGTAAATAGGTATGTACCGCAAAGCGCTCCAGCACTTCGTAATGCGTCACCGCAGGCTTGCCGCCGACGCGTGTCACCGCCATTCGGGTTCGCGAGCGCGGGTCGCGGCCAACCTGCGCGTCCACCGTACCGTTCTTCCATACCTCGCCCCAGACGATGGCGCGATACTCGCGTTTTACGGTGCGCGCCTGCAACTGGCGCACCAGGCTGGTTTGAGCGGCGATCGTCTTGGCGACAACCAGAAGACCACTGGTGTCCTTGTCCAGGCGATGCACGATGCCGGCACGCGGCAAATCCTTCAGTTGCGGCGCGTGGTGCAGCAGCGCATTGAGCAAAGTCCCCTGCCAGTTGCCGGCAGCGGGATGCACCACCATGCCGACAGGTTTGTTGATGACCAGAATATGTTCGTCTTCGTAAACGATATCGAGTGGTATATCTTCGGCGAAGAAAGCACTTTCATCCGGGCTGGGCTGCGGCTGCACTTCGATTTTCTCACCGCCCCAGACCTTCTGCTTGGCGATGGCCGACTGTCCATCGACACGTACCAGATCCTCCTTGATCCAGGCTTGCAGACGAGAGCGTGAATAATCCGGCAAGAGCTTGGGCAAGGCCTGATCGAGGCGCGATCCGGCGAGTGATTGGGGAATAACTAGGGAGATAGGCTGGGTTTGGGTCATCGGTTATAATCGGGCAAACGTCTTGGGACTAATTAAATGAAACGTAGTGTAGCCTTAATTCTTGCTCTGTTCCTTTCCGCGTGCGCCCTTTTCGGCGATCCGACGGAATTTGACGAAACAAAGAGCTGGTCGGTGCAGCGCCTGAACACCGAAGCCGAGGTCGCGATGCGTGCACGCGACTACGACAAGGCAATCGGCCTCTACGAAAAAATCAAATCACGCTATCCGCACGGCCGTTACGCACTCCAGGCCGAACTGGAAATCGCCTATGGCTTCTACAAGAAGGGTGAGGCCGCTTCGGCCATTGCCGCCGCGGATCGCTTCATCAAGCTGCATCCGCACCATCCCAATGTCGACTATGTCTACTACCTGAAAGGCCTTGCCACCTTCAATGAACGCGGCATCGTCGAAAAGGTAACGGCCCAGGACATCAGTGACCGCGATCCGAAAGCACTGCGCGAGTCTTTCGCCTCGTTCAAGGAGCTGGTAACGCGTTTCCCGAATAGCAAATACGTCAAGGATGCCACGGCGCGGATGACCTACCTGGTCAACACATTGGCGGCACATGAACTGCACGTGGCGCGCTACTACATGAAACGCGGCGCCTATATTGCGGCAGTCAACCGCTGCAAATTTGTCATTGAAACCTACCCAGAGACTCCAGCAGTGGAGAGCGCACTAATCATCATGATCAGCGCTTACGATCTGCTGGGCATCGAAGACCTCAAGCAGGACACGATGCGCGTTTTCAAAACCAACTACCCGAACAACCCCTTCAACGGAACGGCTGCGGCGCCTGAGCAGAAGTCATGGTGGAAATTCTGGGAAAGCATGTAACGTTCCCTGCTTGAAAAGGACGCTGCGACGTCCTTTTTTATTGCCTGTACTTCTGCTCAGGCGGCCAGAATTTCTTCCATGGCTTTCAGGAATCGTGCGTTCTCTTCCCGGAGTCCGATACTCACACGCAACCAGTCCGGCATTTCGTAGGCAAAAATGGGACGCACAATGACACCCTTCTCAAGCAGCCTGCGATTGACGACTGCCGCATCCGGCACGTAAAAGCTGACGAAATTTCCGAACGACGGAATGTAACGCAGCCCCAGCTTGTTCAAGCCCTCCACCATTTGCTGCATGCCCGCATCGTTCAACTCGCGGCTGCGGCTCACGAAATCATCGTCCTTCAGCGCAGCGGCGGCCGCAGCCTGCGCCACGCTATTGACGTTGAATGGCTGGCGCACGCGATTCATCATGTCAGCCACCACAGGATGCGCCAACGCGAATCCGACACGCAGCCCGGCAAGGCCGTAAGCCTTGGAAAACGTACGTGTCACGATCAGATTATCGAACTCTGGCAACCAGTCGATGCTCTTTGACTTTCGTGCATCGGAAAGATATTCATCGTATGCCTCATCGAGAACAACCAGTACATGTTTTGGCAGCTCGCGCAAAAACTCGTACAGTTCCGATTGATCCAGTAGCGTGCCCGTCGGATTGTTCGGGTTCGCAATGAAGACCATGCGCGTCTTGGCCGAGACGGCGGCACGCATCGCGTTCAAGTCATGCCCGTAATCCTTGGCTGGCACAGTAATGCCTCTTGCGCCGGCAGCTTGCGTGACTAACGGGTATACGGCGAAAGCATGCTGCGAGAACACGGCCTCCAGCCCCGGTGACAGGAACGCACGCGCGGCTATTTCCAGCACGTCGTTGGAACCGTTGCCCGGCACGATCTGATTGGCGGTCACGCCAAATTTATCGCATATCGCCTGTTTCAAGACAAAGGCATTGCCATCCGGATAGCGCGCAATATCTGCCAGCGTTTCCTCGATAGCCTGTTTGGCAAGTGGACTAACGCCTAAAGGATTTTCGTTGGATGCCAGCTTGACGATACCGGCCTCATCCAGGCCGAGCTCGCGCGCGAGTTCCGAAATCGGCTTCCCTGGCTGGTAAGGGGCGATGGAACGAATATGATCCGGCGCAAGATCACTTGGCGTATTCAATGCAAACTCCATTCGAGCAATAGTCATCAAGTCGGAAATAAAAATGCGGCTACGCGCCGCAAACGCATTTTAACCGAAAACATGCACTATCTACGCGGCGCGCAATAGTCCTCCACTTCGCGGAATGATGGCCGGATATCCGGTGCCATCGCCATGCGGCCGAATTCGATGACAGTCTTGGGTGGATAACCGTTCAGATAAGCCACGATGCAGGTCTTGAGGCAGGC
>CAMLME010000070.1 GCA_946481235.1 uncultured Methylobacillus sp.
CTGCCGCTGGTCATGGATTATCTGCGCCGCGCGTGCGACCGTTACATCGAACTGCGCCCATTGCTGCACTTGCTGAATCAACTTGAAGATCGTCAGCCCCAGGCTGGATACACCTTCTGATGAGGGCCATGATCCTGGCCGCCGGGCGTGGCGAGCGCATGCGTCCGTTGACCGACCATACTCCGAAACCCCTGTTGCAGGTCGGCGGCAAACCGCTGATCGCTTGGCACATCGAGCGCCTGGCCCATGCGGGCTTTCATGACCTGGTGATCAATCATGCGCACCTGGGCAAGCAGATTGAAACTGCTCTTGGCGATGGCAGCCGCTTCGGCGTGAGCATTGCTTACTCCGCTGAAGGCGAAGCGTTGGAAACCGCTGGTGGTATCGCTAATGCATTGCCCTTGCTGGGCGCAGCGCCTTTTCTGGTCGTCAATGGTGATATCTATACCGATTACGACTTTAGCCAACTCACTCACCAGCCGATGGACGGCGTTGTTGCCCATCTCGTACTGGTGGACAATCCTCCACAGCATGCCGGCGGCGATTTTTATCTTGAGGGCGGCCGGCTGGTCGAGCACGGCGCCGTGCGCCAGACTTTTTCCGGCATTGGCGTTTACCGGCCAGAGTTATTTGCTTCCGTCACCCCCGGCAGCAAGGCAAGGCTGGCGCCATTGCTGCACGCCGCCATCGCCGAAAAACGTGTCACTGCGGAACATTACCGCGGTGACTGGGTCGATGTCGGTACTCCCGAACGTTTACAAGCATTGGATCGCAAGCTCACCTCATGAAAGACATCACGCCTTTTTCCCGCCGACGCACCCAACTCCTGCAGCAAATGAAGACGGGTGTGGCCGTGATTCCTACCGCACCGGAAGCTGTACGTAACCGCGACAGTCATTATCAATATCGTTTCGACAGTTATTTTTATTACCTCACCGGCTTCACCGAACCTGAATCAGTATTGGTTCTTATCGCCGGCGAGAAATCAAAAAGCGTGCTGTTCTGCCGTGACAAGGATCTTGAGCGCGAAATCTGGGACGGTTTTCGCTATGGCCCGGAGGGCGCTAAAGAAGCGTTCGGCGTGGACGAAGCGTATTCTATTTCGCGTTTGGATGAACTCGTACCGCAATTACTGGCCAATCAGCCGCGCCTGCATTACGCATTGGGCGCCGATACGCAATGGGATCTGCGCGTAACGGGTTGGCTCAACTACCTGAGGACTCAAACGCGTAGCGGCGTCAGTGCGCCGGCGGAAATTGCCGACGTGCGTGGCTTGCTGGATGAAATGCGTCTGTTCAAGTCTGAAGACGAAATCGCGACCATGCGTCGTGCCGCGGAAATTTCTGCTGGTGCGCATCGCCGTGCGATGCGTGCAACACGACCGGGTGCAACCGAATATGAAGTCGAAGCGGAGTTGCTCCACGAATTCCGTCGCCTTGGCGCGCAATCACCAGCTTATCATTCCATCGTCGCCGGCGGAGCCAATGCCTGCGTGCTGCACTATGTGTTCAACGATGCGCCCCTGCGAGACGGCGATTTACTCCTGATTGACGCCGGTTGCGAGCTGGATGGCTACGCTTCCGACATCACACGCACTTTTCCCGTGAATGGGAAATTCAGCGGTCCGCAAAAGGACTTGTACGAACTTGTGCTGGCTGCGCAAAATGCCGCCATCGAAGCCGTGCGTCCAGGCAATCACTGGAATGCGCCGCATGAGGCCGCAGTGCAGGTGCTTGCGCGAGGCTTCATTGATTTCGGCCTGTGCAAAGGCACGGTTGATGCTGTGCTGGAATCTGGTGACTACCGCCGCTTTTACATGCATCGTACCGGACACTGGCTGGGGCTGGATGTGCACGACGCGGGCGAATACAAGCAGAACGATAAGTGGCGTCTGCTCGAG
This sequence comes from uncultured Methylobacillus sp., assembly GCA_946481235.1. The sequence goes on from CAMLME010000070.1 coordinate 1,901, forward strand.
CCGGGCATGGCGCTGACTGTTGAGCCGGGGTGCTATGTGCGCCCTGCAGACGGTGTGCCCGAGCATTTCTGGGATATTGGCATCCGCATCGAGGATGATGCCATCGTTACCTCCTCCGGTTGCGAAATCATCACAAATAGCGCGCCCAAGCGCGTGGCGGAAATCGAGGCGCTGATGTCCGATGCATGACCGACAGGACATCCTGATCATCGGGGGCGGGCCGGTCGGCGCCACGCTCGCGCTTGCTTTGCGCGGGTACGGGCACGCGATTACTCTGCTCGAAGCGCGCAAGCCCGATGCCGGCACCCGCGATCCGCGAACACTGGCTTTATCGCAGGGAAGCCGGTTGATCCTGCAACGTCTTGGTGTGTGGTCGGAGCTGGCGCCGCACGCAACACCGATAGATACCATTCATGTTTCCCAGCGAGGCCGACTTGGCCGAACAATATTGCGCGCATCCGAGGAGGCGCAGGAAGCATTGGGCTATGTCTTGTCCTATGCCGTATTGAGCGAAGCATTGGATCGTAAGCTGGAGGAGACACACGAGATCGCGGTTGAGTATGGTGCGCGGGCATTGACATTGGAAACCGGCAGCGCTGAGGCTGAGGTCAGCGTTGAACGCGACGGAGCACTGCGCAAACAGTGTGCACGCCTCGTGGTGCTTGCCGACGGCGGACGCAGCCTGAACGATCTCCCGCACATGAAGCGCGAAACCCGGGATTACGGCCATAGTGCCTTGGTAGCCCATGTTGAATGCGAGCTGCCGCATGGCAATATTGCTTATGAACGTTTTACACCTCTTGGGCCTGTGGCATTGCTTCCTGAGGGCGAGCGAGGTTTTGCGCTGGTCTGGACGGCAGAGCCGGACGAAGCGGAGCGTTTAAAGAATCTTTCCGAGATTGAGTTTCTTGAAGGCTTGCATCGGCATTTCGGCGATCGCGTCGGAAAATTCCTGGAAGTTAACGGGCGTGCCACCTTCCCGCTACGATTGAGCACCTTGCGTCCGGTAGTGGCACCGCGGCTGGCGGTGATCGGCAACGCGGCGCAGACCCTGCATCCGGTGGCGGGGCAGGGATTCAACCTGGGGCTGCGCGATGCCTGGGAACTGGCGCGTATCGCCCGCCGTGTTTCAGGCGATGCCATCGGAGGCGATGCGATGCTGGCGCAATATAAGGCTCAGCGCCGCATGGATACCGGGGGCGGCATTTTCTTTACGGATTTTTTGGTGCGCACCTTTTCCAACGATATCCCCGGATTGGGGCCGGTTCGCGGTGCCGGCCTTGCGATGCTGGAGATGCTGGCGCCAGCCAGGCATTTTGTCGCCAGGAAAATGAGCTTTGGAGCAAAAGGGTGACTCAGGATCAGGACTTCGACGTTGTCGTGATCGGCGGCGGCCTAGTGGGCGCCGCAACGGCATTGGCGCTGGCGCGCAGCGGATTGAAACTCGCTTTGGTCGAGGCTGCGCCATCACCCGAACTGCCGCAGGATGACAGCTGGGACAGCCGCATTTATGCGATCAGTCCAGGCAATGCACGCTTTCTGAGCTCGCTTGGTGCCTGGGATACGCAGGATATGCGTCGCATCGCTCCCATCGAAACGATGCAAATCCAGGGCGATGGCAATGCGGAGCTGGAGCTCAGCGCAGATGAAGCGAGTGTTTCGGCATTGGGCTACATTGCCGAGAGCCGGCAAATGCAGAGTGCTTTATGGGCGCAATTACGCAACATGCCTGAGATTGGACTATTCTGCCCAACGCAATGTCTCAGCCTGACATGGGAAAATAACTGCGTACGACTTGCGTTGTCCGACGGAGGACGCTTGGCGGCACGGCTCATTGTCGGTGCGGACGGCGGTAACTCCTGGACGCGGACAGAAGCTGGCATAGGAGTGAATGCTCGCGATTACGGTCAAATGGGTGTGGTCGCGAATTTTTCTACCGGCTTGCCGCCGAGAAATGTTGCGCGCCAATGGTTCCGTAAGGATGGGATACTTGCTTGGCTACCGTTGCCTGGAAATCGCATGTCGATGGTTTGGTCCACCGACCCTGCCCATGCACGAGAGTTGCTGGCAATGTCTGCGGAGGCATTATGCGCGAAGGTAGAAGAGGCTGGCGGGAGTCTTCTGGGACCACTGACATTGCTGACTTCGGCTGCGGCATTTCCGTTGCGACTGCAAAATGCGGAGGTCATGGTCAAGCCGCGGCTGGCGCTGGTTGGCGATGCGGCACATCTGGTTCATCCGCTGGCGGGACAGGGCGTCAATCTTGGATTCCACGATGTCATCTGTCTGGCCGAGGTGCTGACGAGCCGCGGAGCTCAGGCGGACGTGGGCGATTATGCATTGCTGCGCCGATATGAGCGATCGCGCAGGATGGATATAGCTTCGATGCAGGTCATGACCACTGGCCTGCATGCATTATTCGGCAGCGATTTGCCCGGCGCGGCTCCATTGCGCAATTGGGGTATGGCTTTTACAAACCGCCAGCGATGGCTCAAGCGGCGCCTGATAGCGCACGCGATGATATAAAAAAGGAAACGGAATGTTGAAACGTATGGCGGTTGGACTACTGGCAGGCATGTTGACAATGACTGCCTGGGCGGACGAGGCCTCACTCAAGAAAACCATCGAAGCGACTTACCCGAAAGTCAAAATCCAGAATATTTCCAAGACGCCTTATGCCGGCTTGTATGAAGTCTTTCTGGACGGGCAAATTATTTATACGGACGACAGCTTCAATTTCCTGATTGTCGAAGGGCGCCTCGTCGATCCCAAGAACAAGCGGGATCTGACGGCGGAACGCATGGACGAATTGACGCGGGTTGATTTCGCCTCTCTCCCGCTGGATAAGGCGATCAAGGTTGTGAAGGGAAACGGCAGTCGCAAGCTGGTTGTGTTTTCCGATCCGGATTGTCCTTACTGCAAGAAGCTGGAGCAGAAGGATCTGGTGGGCATTACGGACGTTACTATCTATACCTTCCTCTACCCCCTGGAGTCGCTGCATCCCGATGCCGCAAACAAGTCGCGCGCCATCTGGTGCGCGCCAGACAGAAGCAAGGCCTGGCAGGAGTGGATATTGAGCGGTCAGTTGCCCAAGGGTACGGCTTCATGCGATACGCCCATCGATGACGTTGCCGAATTGGGCAGCAAGCTTGGGATTACCAGTACGCCTACTCTGATCTTCGCCAATGGCAAGCGTTTGCTGGGTGCTTATCCCGCGAAGGAAATCGAAAAAATCATGGGATCGGCTGCACGCAAGTAAATACTCATCAGCGAGCCGGGAGCGAAGCATCTCTCCCGGCTTGCAAACAGTTTTAAACTGCCTGACCCATTTTGAAGATTGGCAGATACATGGCAATGACCAGGCCGCCGATCAGCGTTCCCAGTACCACCATGATGATCGGTTCCATCAGGCTGGAAATGCCGGCGACCGCATCGTCCACTTCGCCTTCATAGAAATCCGCGACTTTCGACAGCATGGAATCAAGGGCGCCGGACTCCTCGCCAATGGATACCATCTGCAGTACCATGTTCGGAAAAACTTCGGTGTTCTGCATGGCGACGGTCAGGCTGACACCGGTAGTCACATCGCTCTGGATTCTTTTTGTCGCGTCGTAGTAAACCCTGTTGCCCGACGCGCCAGCCACCGAGTCAAGTGCTTCGACCAGTGGTACGCCGGCAGCGAACATGGTGGACAGCGTTCTTGCAAAGCGGGCAATCGTCGCCTTGCGGATAAGTTCGCCAAACACCGGCATCTTCAGCAGTAACCTGTCCATTGTGGATTGCATTTTTTCCGAGCGTTTCCAGGTGTAGAAGAAGAACCAGAAACCCCCTCCCAATGCACCAAAAATTGCCCACCAGTAAGCCACGAAAAAGTCAGAAATATTGATGACCACCACAGTAGGCGCGGGTAGGTCGGCACCAAAGTTAGAAAAAAGATCCTTGAAGGCAGGGATCACGAAAATCATGATGACTGCAGTGATGATGAAGGCGACGACGAGAATCGCAATCGGATAAAAAAGAGCAGACTTGATCTTGCTCTTGATAGCAAGAATTTTTTCCTTGTATGAAGCCAGGCGGTCCAGCAGGGTATCAAGGATACCCGCCTGCTCGCCGGCCTGGACGAGGTTGCAGAACAGGTTGTCGAAATACAGTGGGTATTTGCGAAACGCCTGGCTAAGGCTGCTACCGGTTTCTACATCGCTTTTAATGTCATTGAGCAGCCTTGAGACGGATGCGTTGCTATGTCCTTTGCCGACAATGTCGAACGATTGCAATAAGGGAACACCAGACTTCATCATCGTCGCCAATTGGCGCGTGAACAGCGTAATGTCTTTTTCCGAGATGCTCTTGCTGCTGCCGAAAGCGCTTTGTTTCTTGATCTTGATGACGGTGATGCCTTGGCGGCGCAGTGTCGCGGTGACGAATGCCAGGCCAGAGCCTTTCATTTCTCCTTTTAACCGTTTGCCCCGTTTATCCGTCCCTTCCCATGCGAAGGTGGTTTCCTTGGCGGAATTAGCAGCCATTATTGTTCCCTTATTCGTTGGTGCAGGCTTCGATTTCTTCCAGTGAAGTCAGCCCCTGCTTGACTTTGAGCAACCCTGACTGGCGCAGATCCTTTACCCCTTCGCGCCGGGCCTGGTCGGAAATATCATGCGCAGTACCATTTTTCATGATGATACGACTCATTTCATCGGTAATCGGCATCACCTGGTAAATGCCGACACGCCCCTTGTAGCCGCTGCCGTTGCAGGCATCGCAGCCACCCTCCTTGGGACCGTAAAGTTGCCAACTGCCGTCCAGGTCGTGCTCCTTGAAACCAGCCTGCAGCAGCGCTTCTTTTGGGATATCAATGGGATGTTTACATACTTTGCACAAGCGGCGTGCCAATCGTTGCGCGGTAATGAGGATAACAGAGGATGCAATGTTGAACGGTGCAACGCCCATATTCATTAAGCGCGAAAGCGTGCCTGGCGCATCATTGGTGTGCAGCGTCGAAAGTACCATGTGACCCGTCTGAGCAGCCTTGATCGCAATGTCGGCAGTTTCGAGATCGCGGATTTCGCCGACCATGATCACATCCGGATCCTGGCGCAAGAATGCTTTTAGTGCTGCAGCGAAGGTCAGGCCGGCTTTTTCGTTGACGTTGACCTGATTAACGCCGGGCAAATTGATTTCAGCGGGATCCTCTGCTGTTGAAATGTTGACGCCGGGCTCATTAAGAATGTTGAGGCAGGTATACAGCGAAACGGTTTTACCGGAGCCGGTAGGCCCGGTGACCAGCACCATGCCATAGGGTCTTTGAACCGCGCTGAGCAAGGCTTCCCGTTGTTCCGGTTCATATCCAAGCGCATCGATACCCAAAGTGGCGCTGGAAGGATCCAGGATCCGCATGACGATTTTTTCGCCTTGCAATGTTGGCAAGGTGCTCACGCGGAAATCGATGGCGCGGTTTTTGGATAAGACCAATTTCATCCGTCCGTCCTGCGGTACCCGCTTCTCGGAAATATCCATGCTCGAAATCACTTTGATTCGAGATGCGATTTTGTCCTTGATTGCCAATGGTGGCCGGGCGATTTCGCGCAATTCGCCATCAACGCGATAGCGGATGCGGTAGTACTTTTCGTAAGGCTCGAAATGCAGGTCGGACGCGCCCATGTTGATGGCATCCAGCAACATCTTCTGGATATATTTGACGACAGGCGCATCGTCGATGTCGGTGGCTTGCTCGGGCTCGGCGGTTTTATCTTCGTTTTCGAAATCGAGATCGATGTCATCGTCGGTTCCTAGCGATCTCAGGGTGGTGTCGCTGTCCTCGACGATCTTGCTTATCCACTTACCTAGCTTATCGTCTTCCACCACAACAGGTGAAAGCGCCATCCCCACCTGGAACTGAACATCATCGAGTGCATGCAGATTTGTCGGGTCGGAGAGTGCGATGAATAAAGTATTACCGCGACTCTGCAATGCCATGACGCGATAATTCTGCATCAATTTGGCATCAATGGCTTTCTGCGGCAGGTAATCCGAGTTAATGCTGTTCAGGTCCAGCAATGGGAATCCGAACGCGTTGGCCGCTGATTGGGCGATTTCGATTGCCGAGAGTTTTCTGCTCTGGACCAGTTGAGTGACGAAGGGAACGCTTTGAGAGTTGGCTTGTGTCTGAACCGACTCGGCCTCGTGTTCGGATAGCAGTTTCTCCTGCACCAGCATGCGGGCGAGTCCACCTAATTTTGTCGGGGTAGCGGCAGCAACCATTTCAATATTTTTTCATGAAGGATTAAGCAAGCACCCTAGGTGATAACTAATAGCCTGTCGAATGATGCACGGTGATGCCCGGTTTGTAAAGGATGCGGGTATGCTCAAACGGTTAGATAAAGATTTTATGGCTATAAGATCAATGCCATAAATAACCGTAAAAAAATCTTGACTTATTGCAATAACCGACGTAAAAACGCACACAGGCGTTTGAATTCGGGCTTTTTGCAGCAGAAATATTGACTTAAGGTCTTGAAATACAAACTTTTGAGGGTGCCTCCTCTGGTTTATGCAAGGAAGTAAGAAATGGCAACTGGTACCGTGAAGTGGTTCAATGACTCTAAGGGTTTTGGCTTCATCACTCCTGACGAAGGTGGTGATGACTTGTTCGCGCACTTTTCCGCGATTGTCGCCTCCGGCTACAAGAGCCTTAAGGAAGGCGACAAGGTTACGTTCGATGTGACCGAGGGCCCCAAGGGCAAACAAGCCTCGAATATTCAGAAGGCCTGAAAGCCTTCTTGAAGGCGACCCGATTACCGGGTCGCTTTTTTGTTTTACATCTGGCGAACGATTTCTTCGCCAAACTGTGAACAGCTTACCTGCGTAGCTCCGTCCATCTGGGACGCGAAGTCGTGGGTTACCCGCTTTTCAGCAATCGCCTTGCCTACTCCCTGCAATACCAGATCCGCAGCTTCCGTCCACCCCATGTGACGCAGCATCATTTCCGCCGAAAGAATCAGCGATGATGGATTGGCAATGTCCTTGCCGGCGATCTTGGGCGCGGTTCCGTGGGTCGCCTCGAACATCGCGATAGTGTCCGAGAGGTTGGCTCCCGGAGCGATGCCGATACCGCCGACTTGCGCGGCCAGTGCGTCGGAAATGTAGTCACCGTTAAG
>CAMLME010000071.1 GCA_946481235.1 uncultured Methylobacillus sp.
GGCTGGGTGGAGACCGCAGCTTCGAAGCCCAGCTCGCGGACGATGGCGGCCTGCTCGGGCAGGTAGTCCTTGCCGGGTTTGCCGTTGGGGTAGGCAAACAGCCGTATCTCTTCCCCCAGGGCCGTTTCGAGAAACGCCTTGCCCTCGGCGATTTCCTTGCGTACTGCCTGTTCGTCCAGCCTGGCGAGGATGGGGTGGCGCGCGGTATGGGCGCCGATATCCATGCCGGCGGCATGCAGGCGGCGCAGTTGGTCGGTCGTCATCATCAGGTCTTCCGGCAGCAGGCCGCAGTCGGCGAATTCGCACAGCCGCGCAACAGTTGCTTCGCGCTCGTCTGGAGGCAGGGGTTTCACCTTGGGCAGAATCTGGCCAATGGCACGGGACTTGGCCTCGTGCGAGCCTGTATCGTGCTGGCCCAGGCCGAGCGCACCCAGATCGAGACGGTCATGCGGGGTGCGGCGGATGGCTTCGATGACCGTGTCGTTGAACATACGGCCGCCATCGAGATACGCCGTGGCGATAAAGAATGTCGCCGGCAGCCCATGCCGCTGCAGGATGGGGAGCGCGGTGGTGACGTTATCCGCATAACCGTCGTCGAACGTAATGCTGGCCGCGCGGGCGGGCAGTGTCCCTGTTTTCAGTCGCACGACCGCCTCGGCAAGCGGCAGCACGTTGAACACGGATTTCAGAAGGGACATATGGGCATCGAACGTGTCCGCAGTCGCCTCGTGTGGAAACAAGGGGTCCTGCACGGCAAGCACACGATGGAAGATCAGGATGCTCAGGCGCCCATCGGGGCCGGCCGGGGCGCGCCGGTTTCCCAGAAATTTATAGAGCGGGCTCATGAGCATCATGATCTTCAGGCGCCATTGATGCGGAACGGTGAAGTCTTTACTACGTTCGGGCTGAGCTTGTCGAAGCCAGCGCGCCCTTCGACAAGCTCAGGGTGAACGGGCTTCAAACATAATCTGGCCGCATCAATAAACATCACTCGTGCTCGTATGCCCCCGCGTCGATCTTGCCCACCACAGGTCGCGGTTCGCTGCCGGCCTTGTGTACGTATTGCTCCGTGGGTCGCAGTGAAAAATCGTTCGCGGTTCCCGGATCCATCCCGGCATTCACGGCTTCGGCTTTCAGCCGAAGCCGGTAGTCGTAGGTCAAAGGGGAAATCAGCTCGGTCAGGCCGCCCCGGATGTTGTTGGATTGCTCCGCGCCGGCAGCATTGATCATGCCTCTGCCGACGAAGAGATTATTCACGATACGCGCCGGGTTGGTGCCGGGTTTGACGAACACGAACGCCCCGCCTTGCGGGCGCTCGTTAACCACCGTGTTGTTGATGAGATAAAACTCGTTGGCCTCGTATTTCAGGCCTTCCGCGCCATAGCTGATGATGCCGGAGTTTTCCGATATCTGGCCTTGCTGGACAAGGTTGCCGATCACGTAGGCGATGCCGCCGTTCGAGATGTCGATGTTGTAGCTGGAATTGCCGTCATACTCATCCATGATGCGGTTGTACAGGATGTAGTTGGTCTGGGCGCGGGTCTTGACGGTGTGGCCGATGCGCGAATGATGGCTGTAGCTGTATTTGAGCGTGAAGCTGCGCACCGAGCCGATGTACATGTTGTGGGTCTTGCCGTCGCCGGCACCGTTGTTGGCGAACTCGCTGTTCTCGACCACGATATCGCTGTTCTTGTTCGAGCCGGTCAGGATGCCGTTCTGGTTGTCGTGAAAATAGCAGTTGCGTATGGTGAGGCCGGTGCCTTCCGCCCGAACTCCTGAACCGTTTCGGTCGCGCACCTTGGCGCCGGAAAACTCGATGTTCTCGATGGTGATGTTGTTGCCCTTGATCAGCCAGATGCCCTTGCCTGCCACGCTCGCGCCGTCCGCCTGCAGATGCGCCATGCCCCCGACCCCGCGCAGCGTCAGGTTGTTGTGCTTCCATACGGCGGCGTCCTTCGGGTAAACGCCGGCGTCGATTTCGACAATATCGCCGTCTCGCGTGTATTTTGCTGCGACACTGGGCGTCAGGTATTTCTTGCCCACCCCCACTTGCAGCGTAGCGGCGTCCGCCGCGGTGACAAAACCTGTGATTGCCAGCGCTAAAGTACCGCAGGCCCATGAATTCATACGTTCAGCATAGTGGCTCATTTCAAGCTCCTCAATGAACATCACTTCCCGCGATTGGGGGCGAGCGCGTATTGCAGGCCATACCAGGCCACGCCCAGCCATTCGTATATTGCATACCGCGAGCGCCGCAGTCCCTCGGCACCCGGCAGGAAATCAAGCCAGCGCAGTCTATTCCGGCTGAAAAACATGGTCGGCGCACCGATCACTTCCAGGCCTTCATGCGAAAACGCCATCCGGGAACGGCGCATGTGCATGGCATCGGTCACCAGCAGTATGCGACGCACGCCTGCCTTTTTCAGGATCGCAGCCGAAAATGCCGCGTTTTGCGCAGTGTTGGTCGAGCGGTCTTCCGTCCATGTCACAGGCGTTGCGAAATCTTCCTGCAGGACGAGCGCCGCGCTGGTTGCCAACGATTCGTCGCGGTCGTCCGTCTTTCCGTATCCGCCCGAAACCAGCAGCGGCAAACCGGTTTCCCGTTGCAGTTTCGCCGCGTAGCGCAAGCGGGCGAGTGCGACGTAGTTCGGGATATCCTTGCCGCCATACTCCGGGCTGTTTTCGAGCCGTCCGGCGGTCAGCACAACGATCGCCTCCGCCCCGTTCGCGGATCGTAGCGGCGGTTCGAGACTTTCCAGCGGACGCAGCAACAGCCAGGCACCGGCGTTGGTGCACAACACAAACAGCAGCGCGATGGCCCCGCCACTCACGACACGCCCGATCCGCGGCCACCAGAAACGCAAGCCCCATCCCGCGCCGTAGAGCAGGAAAAGGCTTAGCGGCGGCAACACCAGCATCTGAACAACCGCAATGGCGCTCACGTTCATGGGCGCCGCACGATATCGCAATGCAACGGTTTACTTGATCCCATGGCGATTCAACAGATCGTAAAGCGTCGGACGGCTGACGCCGAGCAGCTCCGCCGCCTTGGCGATGTTGCCGTCCACACGCGCCAGCGCTTTCACCAGCGCCTTGTACTCGGCCTCGTCGCGCACCTGGCGCAGATTGATCGGCATTTCAGATGCGGAGACCGTCGGCAGGCCGAGATCTTCCGCATTGATCTGCGGTCCTTCGGCCATGATCACGGCGCGCTTGATGCAGTTTTCCATTTCCCGCACGTTGCCCGGCCACGGATAGCTCTCGATCAGGGCCAGTGCCTCGGCACTGAAGCCCTGCGAGTAAGCGCCTTCCTGGGCGCTGAACTTGCTCTTGAAGTGGTGCGCCAGCAAAGCGGCATCCCCCACCCGGTCGCGCAGCGGCGGAATCGTGATCACGATCTCGCTCAGCCGGTAATACAGGTCCTCCCGAAAACGCTTTTCCGCGATCAGATCCTGCAGGTTCTGGTGCGTGGCGCAGACGACGCGCACGTCGACGGGGATTTCCTCGCGTCCGCCGACGCGCTCGATCACTCTTTCCTGCAGGAATCGCAACAATTTCGCCTGCAGGGCCATCGGCAGATCGCCCACTTCGTCGAGAAAGAACGTGCCGCCGCTCGCCAGTTCTATTTTGCCCAGCGTCTGCTTGGCAGCGCCGGTATACGAGCCCTTCTCGTAACCGAACAGCTCGCTCTCCAGCAGGTTTTCCGGAATGGCCGCGCAATTGATGGCGATAAAGCGCTTGCTCGCGCGAGGGCTCAACTGGTGCAGGGCGCGCGCCAGCACCTCCTTGCCCGTCCCGCTGTCGCCCAGCAGCATGACGGCGGCATCGGCAGGCGCCACTTTTTCCACGTTGCGGCATACCTTGAGCATGCCCGGATCGCGGCTGATGATGCCGGCCAAGGGGGAGTCCGCCTGCGCTTGCAACAGCCCGCGGTTCTCCTGCTGCAAGGCATGAAGGAAAAACGCCCGTTCGATCACCAGCCCCAGCAGCTCCGGGTCGAAAGGTTTCTGGTGAAAATCGTAAGCCCCCAGGCCGATGGCTTTTACCGCATTGGCGTGATCCTGGTTACCGGTCAGCACGATCACCTTGGTGTCCGGTGCCAGCGCGAGTATCTGCTGCAGCGTGGCCAAGCCTTCCGTGGCGCCGTCCGGATCGGGCGGCAACCCGAGATCCATGGTCACCACTGCCGGCTCGAAGCGCCGCACCATCGCCAGCGCACTCTCGCGGTCCTGCGCCACTTGCACGTCGTAGGCATCGAAGCTCCAGCGCAGCTGTTTTTGCAAGCCCGGATCGTCTTCAATGATCAGCAGATTTTTTTTATCCTGTTTCATTAGGAGCCTATCTCAGTAGTAAACAAAAGTGCGCCGGCCATGCATTGCGCGCAGCCCCTTTACCCGTAAACAGCTTTCTCGACGGCATCATTCCCGCTATAGAGCGGCAGGATGACGCGAAACGTGGTGCCGCTAGCCTCGCTGCTGGCCACCTCGACCTGGCCGCCAAGCTCGTGGATATATTCCCTGCTCTCGAACACGCCGATGCCCATGCCTGCCGATTTGGTGGACTCGAAAGGCCTGAACAGGCGCTCATGGATGAATTCCGCGCTCATGCCGTGGCCGGTGTCCCGCACCTCGATGATGGCGGTGCCGTTTCCCTTGGTGAGGCGCACTACCACCTGCCCATCCCTGGGTGTGGCTTCAATCGCATTCTGGATCAGGTGCCCGATCACCCGTTCGAGGCTGGCGCGGTTAGCCAGCACTTCCAGGCCGGCATCCTGTATTTCCAGCGCCGGCCGCGGCTCGGCGACCGATTTTTCCGCCACCGCCTGCTGCAAGACCTTTTCAATCAGCAGCGGCACGGGTTGCTCCATGATAGGCCCGGAACTGAGCTTCTGCAGCAGCCGCCGCATTTTTTGCACCGAGAGGTCCACCGTATCGATCATGTCCTTCTGGAACTCCGGGTTGGCCTTGTGTTTTTCGGCATTGGAAAGCAGCAACGACAACTGGGAAACCAGGTTTTTCAGGTCGTGCACCACAAAGGTGGACATGCGGTTGAAGGACTCGAACTGGCGCGCCACCAGCAACGCATTCGCGGCTTCCTGCTGCGCCAGATAGCTTGCGGCCTGGTTGCCGGCGATCTTGAGCAGGTCGCTTACTTCCCAGTTCAGCTTGATCTTGCTTCTGGGCTGTGTCAGCACCACGAAACCGAACAGTTTCCGGTGCAGCATGAGCGGCACCACCAGCCACGCCTTGGGAATCGATGACAGCCACTGCGGCATGGGGCATGCCACATAGCGCTCGGGGCTAGCCTGATACTCATCCAGGTCGATCACCCATTGCTTGTTTTCCAGAAACTGGCAGAACACACTCTCGGCGGGCTCGATACGTTGCCCCGCTGGAATATTCCAGTGCGTCACAGGTTCGTAATCGCCGGATTCCCGGAGTATCCACAAGCCGCCGCCGGGACTTTCCACCAGCTCGGCAATGGCCTGGACGGCACGCTCGCCCAGCCCTTGCCCGTCATCGGACAAGGTGCGGGTAAAGCGCAGCCATTCCTCCCGGTAATCGTAGTTGTAGCTATAGAAATGCTTGCTGATGAATACCTTCAGCCATGAACGCAAGGTGCCCGAGAACAGCACGCTCGCCAGCAAAATCACCGCGCCGAACAGGAAAACCGTTTGCAGGAAGGTGCCCCAGCTCCCCCCGAAAATCCGCAACAGATAACCGGCGGCAGCCATGGCGAGTAAGTAGAAGGCCGCGCCGAACAAGGCTGCGGAATGGAACAGGATGCGGCGCGACACCGATATCCCCAGTGACCAGCGCGGATTGCGCGCGGCTGCAATGGCAACGAGAGGTACGATCAAGGCATTGACGACTCCGCGTGCCGCCCAGATTTCCGGATTGAGCTGCCGGAACAGCATGGCGTCGCTGTACAGGTAGAAATCGTAAGCGAACATTCCGCCTATCCCCAGGCAGAGATACTTGATTCCCCATCGTTCCTTCGGAGGTGTATTGCGATATAGCTGTTCCACCAGAATCATGCCGATCACAGCCATGGCCACGCGCCCGACGATGCTGGTCGTGAAAGCAACGATTCCGTAGGGATTCAACTCCGCCCAATAGAAATAAACGGTCGCAAGAATGAGCAAAAGGTAAAACGCTGCGATCACGACCACAAATGACCGGCCCCTCAACGAAAGGGCCGCCTCTTCCGTCCGCAGCGGGCCCAGCAGCACGATCAGGAAAACGGCCCAACCCGCATTGCGCAAAATTTCGAGGGCATTGTTCAGGAACGACAAGGGCAAATCCGAGGCGATGTGGTAGGCAACCACCGTGGCCCAAACCGCAGAAAGCAAGCAGGCCGCCGTCAGCATCATGCCGTGCAGGCGGCCCCGCCAGCTGGTCAACAGCAGGATGGACAAGAACACAAACGCCACGGCCGCCGTGGCGTAGCTGAATACCGCTATGTTGACCAACATGGCATGTTGCGCTCCGGAGTCATCTCCCGCCCTTGCCAAATATCACTACGCGGACGGTGTCGATCAGGATAATGATGTCGAGGAACAAGCTGTTGTTCTTGACGTAGAACAAGTCGTACTGGAGTTTCTGTATGGCATCCTCGACCGATGCCCCATAGCGATAGCGCACTTGCGCCCAGCCGGTAATGCCCGGCTTGATGCTGTGCCTGACGTGGTAATAAGGCAGTTCCTTGGAAAGCTGCTCCACAAAATACGGCCGTTCAGGCCTGGGGCCGACGAAGCTCATTTCTCCCTTCAGTACGTTGAGTATCTGGGGAAGCTCGTCGATTCTTAAATGGCGTATGATCCGCCCCACCCTGGTGGTACGGGGGTCGTTCTCGCATGCCCATTGCGGCTTTCCTATTTCCTCGGCGTCTTTGCGCATGCTGCGAAACTTCAGCATCATGAAGTGTTGGCCGTCCTTGCCCACCCTTTCCTGACGATAGAGAATAGCTTTACGGTCTTCGAGAAAGATGCACAAGGCCGTAACCAGCATGACGGGGAGCGCGACGATCAGGAGCGTCACACTTGCGAACAAATCGAATGTCCTCTTGATGCTGGTGCGCAATCGGCTCTGGTCGAAGCCGTCGTTAAACACCAGCCAGCCGGGCTGGAGCGAATCCATCAGGACCTGGCCCATCTCGCGCTCGAAAAATGTTTCCGTATCGCTCACCTTCACCCCGTACAGCTTGCATTTGAGAAGCTCCTGGATGGAGAAATGCTCGCTGCGCCGGTTCCGAACCGCCACGACGATCTCATTGATGCGATATTTCTTCACCATCGAAATCAACGTCCCTTCCGTGGACAAAACCAGCGCGGGCGACACCTGGCACACCTCATGCGGCATCGGGACAAACCCGACGATCTGGAATTTATCGAACGTGGGATTCTTCTCGACCAGCATGCTGCACTCCCTGGCCAGTCGGCCGGCGCCCAGCACTATGATTCGATTCTTCTGGAGGTGGGCATTGGACCAGCGGTAAAAGACAAGCCGCGTCAGAAAGATTCCCACCGTGGTAATCAACATGACGGCACCCAGTATCCCGCGACCGACGTAAGTCTCCGGTACCCAATAAAAAATCAGGACGATGAGACCCAGCCCGAATGCCATGGCGCGCATCAGGCGAAGCAAGGTCTTGCGGAAATCTTCACGGTACCCCAGTTGATACATCCCCACTGCAGCCATGCTTAAAACCATCACCAAGGCAAAGGCACAGGCATAGGGAAATATATTGATAAGCGGGGCAGCAACGATGTAGGGAGGGGTGTAGAACAGATCGAAAAAGCGGATGGATACCCCGAGATAAACCGCCACCATCATGATGAGGATTTCCGATATCAGGATGGTTCCTGTAACAGCTACGTAACGATGGAAACTTTTATACACTTGTTTTTCTCCCGATTGTTTCGGGCTCATCGCAATCCTGCCGGATTGCGATCCTTCTTGAGCGTTTTTTTCTTTTAACCCCTTAAAAGGAAAAATAGCTTTGTGTAGCTTCTTTGCGCTTATACGCATTAAATTTATAAGGAAATACACCTCGCCTGCCGATAATGCATATAAGTCACTTGCTACCACTTCGTAATGAAGACGTCAATAGCCCCGCAAAAAATGTGCGTACTTGAAAGCTTGCTGTGACAAGTTGCCCAAGCAACCATCCCGGGGCTTGCGAGTAGATATCACGGCTCCTTCCTTTGCAGGAAATCGCGCAGATAACTGCTTGGAATGGCATAGGTGATTCCGCTCGGCTGGCTGAGCACCGACTCTTTCAGGCCCTTGATCAAGACCATGCTGATTATTCCGTACACGACCCCGGTATCGGGATCATAAAGCGGGCTCCCGCTATTGCCGGGATAAGCGGTCCCGTCAAGTTGGAATACCGGGAAGGCCGATTTTTTAAGCTGGCTGATACTTTTCGAGTCCAAACGCTTGCTGTTGTGGGCAGGCAGGACAATCGGCGTAATCGAAGAAAGCATGGCGCGATGCGTGACAGGATGGAATCCGAGCACCATGCCAATCGGAAATCCGGTAAAGGCGAACCCCTGTCCTTCGCGCGCCGCATTGGAGTCGCCAAGCTCCAGCGCGGGCAGGGGTGGACCGCTGATTTTAAGCAGGATGAGGTCGCGCTCCTTATCCTGTGCGACCCGCACGGCGAGCCTGAGATCCGTTTCCGTTTCGTTTTTGGCGACGACGACGCCAAGGGTCTCCAGCTTGCTTCCCTCCACGCCCTCCGGAACGACGTGGGCATTGGTCAACACCAGCGTACCATCACCGACCGCAAAGCCCGTCCCCAGGAAATTCAACGCAGGGCTGCGTGTTTTTTGGTATGTGGCGATGCCAACGATGGATGGTTTGAGCCGTTCGATGGTACGGGGAAGCTCATCGCCCCAGAGCGGACTTGCAAAAATAAACCCCTGAAAACAAAGGAAACCCAATAAAAAACTTTTGCCGCTGCTCAAAGCATATTTTCGAAAATCCATGGCCACCCCTTTGCAAACCTGAACTAGAAAATGCCTCCTG
>CAMLME010000072.1 GCA_946481235.1 uncultured Methylobacillus sp.
ACACCCCCATTCCCCAACACTCCAGGAGGTTATCATGCGGACCTATCCTGTCAGAATGGCAATACTCATTACGTCCAGCCTCGCTTGCCTAAGCGCTGTACCGGCAAGCGCAGCAGAACAGTTCGTCGACACCAAGGACGGCAAGCCGCTCAATATCAAACCTGATACCGAGCAATCCAAGAAATTCATGGCAACCGGGAAGAACCCCTACATCGGCGACCAGGCCGCCATTGCCGAAGGTAAAAAACTGTACCAGCTTTATTCATGCGCGCAGTGTCACGGCGCCCAGGCGCAGGGGCAGACTGCCGGCGGGTTAACCGGGGCCAAGCTCAATCACGCCAAGAGCGCGACCGATAAAGGCATGTTTGAAATCATTTGGGCCGGCACCAATGCCGGCATGAGCGGCAAAGGCAAAGGCGTCATGGACCCGACCGATCCCAAGAATGGCATGTCGCCGGATGAAGTATTGAAACTGATCGCCTGGATCAGAAGCCAGGGCGAAGGAGCAAAGTAAGCTTCGTTGCGTTAACCGAAACGGATTTTCATCACCAATACCGCTCCCGCCAGCACCAGGGTGATGCAATTGGCGATGATGACTGGCCAGGAGGCTATCATCATTCCATAAATCGCCCATAACGCCACCCCGCTAGTGAAGATGGCGTACATGCCGAGCGAAATATCCTTGGTATGGCGTGTACGCCACACCTGCCACGCTTGCGGAATGAATGCAGTGGTTGTCAGCGTGGCAGCGATGCTGCCTATCCAATCATGCACGGGCTACTTTCCGGAAGACTTGCAACCGGTGTAGGCCACCGTCGGTCCATCCTTCAGCGAGGCTTCGACCCCGTTGATTTCGAGCACCGCGATACCGTTGGTGTAACGCGTGGCAGATGCCTCCTTGGCCAACGCAACCTCGCGGTCGGGATAGATCAGCCAGGCGGTGTTGCCGTTATCGGCATAGCGCACATGAAAGCGCTTGCCGCCTTCGCATTGATATTCAGTTGCGTTGGCCAGGCGCTTGGGCTGGTTGGGCGATGACTTGTCGCCAAAAGGCCAGACCTTGTCCACACTCATGCTGCTGCAAGCGGACAGGGATATGCCCATCGCGGTAAACAATAAAGCAGTTACGAATTTATTTCCCATCTCTAACCCTCATCTGAAATTTATTAGCGGCGTTTGCCGCCACCCAGCAGCGAACCCAATACGCCACGTATGATCTGCCGACCCAGTTCGGAACCGATGGCGCGTGCGGCATTCTTTGCTGCGGCCTCAATCACGCCTTCGCGCCTGCCGCCGCGCGGCCCCGTGGAACCGCCCAGCAACTCGCCCCAATCGAATCCCTTGCCCTGCTCCACCGGTGTCTCTGTTGCCGACTCGGCTGCCCGGCTCTTGAGGGTTTCGTAGGCTGACTCGCGATCCACCTGTTTTTCGTAATGCCCGTACAGCACGGAACTTCGTATCGTCTGCTGCCGTTCGTCATCCGTCGCCGACCCGAGGCGGCTGCCCGGCGGACAGATGAATGCACGCTCCACTGGATGCGGCCGACCTTTTTCATCCAATAGCGACACCAGTGCCTCGCCCACGCCCAATTCGGTTATCGCAGCCTCCACATCGACTTCAGGATTCGGCCGGAAAGTTTCAGCCGCGGATTTGACCGCCTTCTGGTCGCGCGGCGTAAATGCGCGCAAAGCGTGCTGCACGCGGTTACCCAGTTGACCCAGCACCACATCGGGAATATCCAGCGGATTCTGGCTGACGAAATAGACGCCCACGCCCTTGGAGCGAATCAAACGCACGACCTGCTCGATTTTGGAAAGCAACGCGGAAGGTGCATCATTGAAAAGCAAATGCGCCTCGTCGAAGAAGAATACCAGCTTGGGCTTGTCGAGGTCCCCGACTTCCGGCAGGTTCTCGAACAGTTCGGCCAAGAGCCACAGCAGCAACGTGGCATAAGCACGCGGCGAATTGTATAGCGTATCGGCCGCCAGGATATTGATGACGCCCCGTCCTTTTTCGTCCGTCTGCATCAGATCGTCGAGGTTCAGCATCGGCTCGCCGAACAACTGGTCGCCGCCTTCATGTTCCAGTTGCAGCAGGCCGCGCTGGATCGCGCCGACGCTGGCGGTCGAGATGTTGCCGTACTCGGCAGTGAATTGCGATGAATTTTCGGCCGCATGCTGCAGGATCGCGCGCAGGTCTTTAAGGTCGAGCAACAACATGCCGTTGTCGTCGGCAATCTTGAACACTGCCGTCAGCACGCCCGCCTGGGTCTCGTTCAAATTCAGCATGCGCGACAGCAGCAACGGTCCCATGTCCGACACGGTCGCGCGCACTGGATGGCCCTTCTTGCCAAATACGTCCCAGAATACGACCGGCGCAGCGCCATAGGCAAAGCCGTCAATATCCAGCTCAGCCACACGCGCTTCCACCTTGGCATTGCCGCCCCCCGCCTGGCTCATGCCGGAAAGGTCGCCCTTCACGTCGGCCATGAATACCGGCACGCCAATGCGAGAAAACTGTTCGGCCAGTGCTTGCAGGGTGACAGTCTTGCCTGTTCCGGTCGCGCCGGCGATCAGGCCGTGGCGGTTGGCCATGCGCGGCAACAGGTGTAGAGAATGTTTGCTTTTGGCGATCAATAAGGGTTCGGTCATGAGACTTTCCTGATGTGCGACGTGCGGTATGGTACCTGCGATGCAGGCGGCGAGCTAGATATCTCCCTTGCGCGCCATGTCCATCATCCAGATCAGCGTGTCCTCGATTTCCTTCGCGGCGTCGCGCGCTTGCTGGTTGACCTCTCCAAGGTGCCGTAGGGCGTATGTGGGACGATCGAGTGCCATGTAAAGCGCACCCTGCTTCTCGTAAATCGCGATGCGGCATGGGGCAAAAGCAGCAAACTCCGGATAATCCCGCAGCACTTCGGCGCCTATGCTCAAACTGCAATAGGTCCGCACTTCAAGTATGCCCTGGAGCTCCTGCCCGCGCTGCCTGATGTGCTCGCCAATCGGGAACACGGCGGGGCTGACGAAATTCTTGCCTCCCGCAGCCACCTTGAGGCTGGTGACGACATCGTCATAAGTCACGCCGGGCTCAACCTTGACAATATAGAGGGCTGAATCGGGATTGACCGGCGGCATGGGGCTGGCAACGGCACATGAAACCAGGAAAACTCCAGCGATGAAAGTGCATAAACGCTGCATGTTCAATTCCTTACAAACCCATAATCCGAATATAATACGCGCCCTCGAATGATCACGGATACGCAACACATGTCTGACGACACCCAACAAGGCTCTATTGACGCCTACACCCCCGCCGAGATGGCATACCGGGTGGAAACCGTAGGCACCTACAAAGCCAGCATGAGCATCTATCGCATGCTGGTACTCGGCATACTTGCCGGCACCTTCATTTCTCTAGGCGCGATGAATTATCTCACCGGTATGGCGCAGGGACTGCCGAAACTGGTCGGATCGATATTGTTCTGCCTCGGTCTGATCCTGTGCATCGTCGGCGGTGCCGAGCTGTTCACCAGCAACAACCTGATCGCCATGGCCTGGGCGCAAGGCAAGGTACGGACACGCGCCGTCGTGCGCAACTGGTTCTGGATCTATTTCGCCAACCTGATCGGCTGCCTGGGCACCGTAGCCCTGGCTTACGCCTCCGGCATTCTGCATACCGTAGATCTTGCTTTTGGCGCACAGGCACTCAAACTTGCCGTCACCAAGACCAGCCTTCCGTTCAATGAAATCTTCTTCAAGGGCATCCTGTGCAATGTGCTGGTCTGCCTCGGCGTCTGGCTGTGCTATGCAGCGCGCAGCGTCACCGATCGCATCATGAGCCTCATCCTGCCGATCTCGGCCTTCGTCAACATGGGCTTCGAGCACTGCATCGCCAACATGTTCTTCATTCCGCTCGGTTTCCTTGCTGCACAGGATCCGGCCGTGGTCGCCGCTTCGCATATCGCTCCCGAAGCGCTGGCGCATCTGAACGCATCCGGTTTCCTCAATAACATCGTCGCCGCCACCCTGGGCAACATCGTCGGCGGCTCGGTATTCGTGGCCGGCATGTATTACCTGGTTTACATGCGCGGCGATCACCGCATGCGCGGCGTCGCCATCATGACCGGCTTCGGCGAAAACGCCAAGAAGGACTAACCGGCCGCAGACTGCTAGGAAGAATGCTTCAAAGCCGCATCCACCGCCTTGCGGTCGAGGTGCGGCGCCAGCATCTGGATAAAGCCGTACATATAGCCGCGCAAATAGGAATCGCGGCGGATACCAATATATGTGGTGCTGGGCGGGAACAGATGGCTGGCATCGAGCATTTCCAGCCCGACGTCGCGGTCAGGATCGTAGGCCATTTTCGCCAGCAAGCCGATACCGAGTCCAAGCGTGACATAGGTCTTGATCACGTCGGCGTCGATAGCGGTCAGGACGAAATTGGGATGCAGGCCCTTTTCGGCAAAGGTTCGCGTCATCAGCGACCCGCCTGTAAAGGCGAAGTCATAGGTCACCACCGGATAGCGCGCGATTTTTTCCAGCGTCAGCGGGGCGTCCTTGAGCAGCGGATGCCCTTTTGGCACGACCACACAGCGGTTCCACTGATAACACGGCAGGCAAACAAGCTCGGGATAATCGGTAATCGCCTCGGTTGCGATACCGATATCGGCCTCGGCGGCCACAACTTGTTCGGCCACTTGCGAAGGGCTGCCCTGGTGGATGGTCAGCCGTACGCCGGGATATTTTTCGATGAAGCCGGTCACGGCCGGCGGCAATCGGTATCGCGCCTGCGTATGCGTCGTGGCGATGGTCAGGCTGCCGCTATCGTCGTGAGTGAACTCCTCGCCGACGCGCTTGATGTTCTCCATCTCGCGCAGCACCTGCTCGGCGCGCTCGAGGATGATGCGGCCAGGTTCGGTCACTCCGATCAGCCGTTTGCCGTTGCGCTTGAAAATCTGGAGATCGAGCTCTTCTTCAAGCAACTGGATCTGCTTGCTGACACCCGGCTGGGAGGTGTGCAAAGCTTCCGCCGCCAGGGAAACATTGAGTCCCTGGCGCGCCACTTCACGGATATATCGGAGCTGATGAAGTTTCATGCTGACGCACCTCTATATAACCAAAGTTGAGTATTCATAGAATAACATATTATTTTGTTGATATATTTTCCTGCTATAGTGCTTGCTCCCGTTTAGTTATCTGGATTTTTTCGCGTGGACTTCGGTTTTATCATTTCCGGTTTCCTGGTTGGCCTGCTGGTCGGCGTTACAGGCGTGGGTGGCGGTTCGCTAATGACGCCGCTGCTGGTATTCCTCTTCGGTTTCAAACCCGTAGTGGCCGTCGGCACCGACCTGCTGTTCGCCGCCATCACCAAAACCGGCGGCGTGTTCGTCCATCACGGCAACCACAAATCCGTGGAATGGCGCATTGTCGGCCTGCTGGCGGCAGGCAGCCTGCCGGCCTCGGTCGTGACCTTGTTCGTGCTCAACCATTTCGCCAGGATCGGCAAAGAAATCACCCATGTGATAACTTTCTCGCTCGGCATCGCACTGATTTTGACAGCGCTCGCGCTGATATTTCGTGCCCAGTTGCAGAAAGCCGGAAAATCCAGCGAAGAGCATGTCCCCGGACGATTTCATCATCTGCAAGCCCCGGCCACAGTGGCAACCGGCCTGGTGCTCGGCTCACTGGTGACACTGTCATCCGTTGGGGCAGGTGCTCTCGGCACCGTTGCCCTGCTTTTTCTGTACCCGAGACTTTCCACTCTGAAAGTCGTCGGCACCGACCTGGCCCATGCCATTCCATTAACGGCGCTTGCCGGCTTTGGGCACTGGCAGCTCGGCCACGTCGACTTTACGCTGCTCGGCAGCCTGCTGGTGGGATCCCTGCCCGGTATCTGGATAGGCAGCCACCTGAGCGCAAAAATTCCCGAGAAGGTCTTGCGCCCGGTTCTGGCCGGCGTGCTGATGCTGATCGGTTTCAAATTTGTTCTGTAACGGTTTTTACTAAGCACTCATACCATGTATATCTACGACGACATCGACCAACGTATTGTTGACGAACGCGTGGCGCAATATCGCGATCAGACCCGGCGCTACCTGGCCGGCGAGCTGAGCGACGACGAATTCCGTCCGCTGCGTCTGCAAAACGGCCTTTATATCCAGCGCCATGCACCCATGCTGCGCATCGCCATTCCTTACGGCCTGCTGGCCTCGAAGCAGCTGCGCAAGCTGGCACATATCGCCCGCGTCTATGACCGGGGTTACGCGCACTTCTCCACACGCCAGAATGTCCAGTTCAACTGGCCGGCGCTGGAGCGCGTGCCCGACATCCTCGCGGAACTGGCGACGGTGCAGATGCACGGCATCCAGACCTCCGGCAGCTGCGTGCGTAACATCACCACCGACCAGTTCGCGGGCGTAGCCCCGGACGAAGTGGTGGATGCGCGCCCTTACGCGGAAATCCTGCGCCAGTGGAGCACCTTCCACCCCGAGTTTGCCTATCTGCCTCGCAAGTTCAAGATCGCCGTCAACGGCGCCGAATCCGATCGCGCCATCATCCAGATGCACGACATCGGCCTTGGCTTCTATCTCGACGATAAAGGCCAGGTGGCACTGGAAGTATGGGCAGGCGGCGGCATGGGTCGCACCCCGGCCATCGGCGCGATGATCCGCAAGCACCTGCCATGGCAGCACATGCTGAGCTACTGCGAAGCCATCCTGCGCGTCTACAACCGCTACGGCCGTCGCGACAACGCCTTCAAGGCGCGGATCAAGATCCTGGTGAAATCGCTGGGTGCGGAAGAGTTCGCCCGCCAGGTCGAAGAAGAGTGGGCGCACATTCAGGACGGACCGTCCACGATCACCCAGGAAGAGCTCGACCGCGTCGCCAGCTTCTTCCAGGGTCGCCTCTATGAAACCCTCAGCGACGACGTTGCCGACTTCGATGCAAAGATTGCCTCGGACCGCGCTTTCGCCAACTGGGTCAAGCGCAACGTGCACGCACACAAGGTGCCCGGCTATCGCGCGGTAACGCTATCGCTCAAGCCGACAGGCATTGCTCCCGGCGATGCCACGGCAGACCAGATGGATAGCGTCGCCTTCCTCGCCGATCGCTACAGTTTCGGCGAGTTGCGCGTATCGCACGAGCAGAACCTGATCCTGGCCGACGTAAAAAAGTCCGATCTTTACCAATTGTGGCAGGAAGCCGTACAGGTCGGTTTTGCGACCCCGAACATCGGCCTGCTCACCGACATCATCTGCTGCCCCGGCGGCGACTTCTGCTCGCTGGCCAACGCCAAGAGCATTCCGATTGCGCAAGCGATCCAGCAGAAATTCGACGACCTCGACTACCTGCACGATATCGGCGATCTCGACCTCAACATCTCCGGCTGCATGAACTCCTGCGGTCACCATCACGTCGGCCACATCGGCGTGCTGGGCGTCGACAAGGACGGCTCCGAGTGGTACCAGATCACCATCGGCGGCAACCAGGGTAATTCCGCCAGCATCGGCACCGTCATCGGCCCGTCCTTTGCGGCCGAGGAAGTCCCGGGAGTGGTCGGCAAGCTGATCGAAACCTATATCGCACAACGCAACGATGAAGAACGCTTCATCGACACCGTGCGCCGCATCGGCGTCGCGCCGTTCAAGGAGCATGTCTACGGCGAAAAGAAGGAGGCCGCCCATGTCTAAGCTGATCCGCAATAATGCTGTCGTCGAGGACGGCTGGACTGTCGTGCAATTGCCCGCCCCGGCTGAAGAAGCCGTACGCAAACAGGCCGGCAAGGTCGTGATTTTCAAGCTCACCGGCGAGGAAGCCGCCACTCCGGCACAAATCGAAGGCGCTACGGTCCCGGCGACCGGCCGCGTCATTGTGCCGCTGGCCGTGTGGCAAGCGCGCAGGGAAACGCTCGCCCCGCGTCTGGCTGCAGGCGAGCTCGGCATCTGGCTGGAAACCTTCGAGCTGGTCGAGGACCTCGTCACCAGCGTAGACGACATCAACACCGTGCCGGTCATCGGCGTCAGCTTTCCCCGCTTCGCGGACGGCCGCGGTTTTACCATCGCCACCATGCTGCGTACGCGCTACGGTTACAAAAACGAGATCCGCGCCATCGGCGATGTGTTGCGCGACCAACTGTATTACATGAAACGCTGCGGTTTCGATGCCTTTGCCATTCGTGCCGATCGCTCTGCGGAAGAGGCTCTTGCCAGCCTGCGCGACTTCTCCGAACCCTATCAGGGTGCAATAGACAATCCGTTGCCGGTATGGCGTCGGCATACGCGTATGGGCGCCCATGCCGCTTCGACGCATCATGCCCACGCCCGCCATGAAGACGAGGTCGACTGATGAGTCTGGATGCCAAAATCGCCGCAGTTGCGGTATTGCTGGAACGCATCCAGGACGAGTTCAGCCCGGCCACGCTGGCCAGCAGTCTGGGCGCGGAAGATATGGTGCTGACCGACCTGGTCGCAAAATATGCTCCGGACATCAGCATTTTCTCGCTGGATACCGGCCGTCTCAATCCCGAGACCTACGACCTGCTGGCTAAAGTGCAGGAAAGCTACGGCGACAAAGTGGAACTGCGCGTGTTCTATCCGCAAGCCGATGCCATCCAGCAATACGTGCAGGACAACGGCATCAATGCGTTTTACAACAGCATCGATTTGCGCAAGGCCTGCTGCGGCATTCGCAAGGTCGAGCCCTTGAAGCGCGCACTGGCCGGCCAGAAAGCCTGGATCACCGGCATGCGCCGCCAGCAGGCTTCCACCCGCGCCGAGATGCCGGTCGAGGAATACGATGCCGACCATGGCCTGACCAAGTTCAATCCGCTTGCGGACTGGACCGAGAAGGAGGTGTGGGAGTACATCCGCGCCAATAACGTGCCGTATAATGCGCTCCACGATAAACACTACCCCAGCATCGGCTGCGCGCCGTGCACTCGCGCCATCGCCATGGGCGAGGATGTCCGCGCCGGACGCTGGTGGTGGGAAGACGAAGCCGGCAAGGAATGCGGCCTGCA
>CAMLME010000073.1 GCA_946481235.1 uncultured Methylobacillus sp.
AGTTCGCGCTTCAGGCGCAGCAATTCGCCGCTGGGCTGCGTGACGTCGACATAAATAGGATCGAGCTGCTGCACAGTGGTGAGTGCGGTGGCCTGGTTGGCCGTGACGAGGGCACCAGGCGTGATCACGGAGGTTTCGACGCGGCCCGAAATCGGCGCGGTGATCCGCGTATAGCCGAGATTGATGCGCGCAGTTTGCAGCGCGGCCCTGGCCAGCGCAATATCGGCCTGCGCCTGCTTCAATGACGCCTGGGCATCGTCGTTATCCTGCTTGCTGACGGCATTGATGGTCAGCAGCTCGGCGTAGCGCTCGGCTTTTACCTGGATGGATTTCAGGTTGGCTTCGGCCTTTTCAAGCGACGCCTGCGCACTGGCGACTTCGGCCTGGTAAATGGCCGGATCAATACGGTACAGCACGTCGCCGGCCTTGACGTTGGCGCCCTCGACGAAAGTGCGCTCCTGGATGATGCCGCTTACTTGCGGTCGGATCTCGGCAATCATGCGCGCATTGGTACGGCCGGGCAGTTCGTTGACGATGGCCTGGGTACTGGGTGCAATCACCACGACCCCGACATCCGCCTTTTGGGGCGGAGGCATCTTGTTTTCATCTTTCGAAGGGCTGCAGGCCACCAGCAGCAAGAGCACGGGAAGCAAAGCCGGCATTGGTGATGTGTTGTTGATTTTCATGGCATCCAATTAAAAAACTCCGGGCTGCGCTGATGCATCGCCCGGAGAAGGGAGTAAATCAATTCAAAAGAGAGATTATCAGCTCTTTTCGACAGCACCGTGACGCGAGCGTTTTGCATCCCACTTCTGCTTCTGTTCCGGCGTCAGCAGAGCGTACACCTGATGCATGGTTTCGACGCGCAACACGGTCATATCGGCGTGCAGCGCGGCTTGCTTGTTGGCGATTTCGCGTACCTTGGCGCTGTCGTAGGCATCGCTGCGCGTCGCTTCACGCAAAGCCTGGCGAGATTCGTGCATCTCTTTCATCCTGGCTTCGCGCAGGGGTTTCTGCTTTTCCAAGATCGCTTTCACCTGCTCCTGCTGCGCGGCGGTCAGGTCGAGCGCCTTGAGCTTTTGCTGGAATCCGTGATGCATGTCGCCATGCCCCGCACCCATCTTGCCGTGATGTCTCTTATCGCAATGCTCTCCGCCCTCGGCGGAAATCGCCGTACCGGCAGCAAACAACGATGCAGTGATCAGCGCGGCGGAAACCAGATATTTATGACTCTTACCCATGATGGACCTCCTGATGGTCTGTGAACAATGAACACGACGATCATTTTCCATATTTGCGTGTAGGCTTGCGTTCAGAGGGCGTAATAGTACGTAATAGTTTGTAAGGAGCGACACAACGGCCTGCCGTTCTTTGGCAGAATCACATAAACCCACTATTCGGAGCATGATCCTACGTGCTGCAAGTCCTGCTGATCGACGACGACATCGAGCTTTGCCAGATGATGGAAGAGTATCTGGAAGCCGAGGATTTCGCCCTGGAATTCGCCCACGACGGGCAACAGGGCGCACGCATGGCGCTGTCCGGCAAACACGACCTCGTGGTGCTGGATGTGATGATGCCGGGCATGAACGGCTTCGACACGCTACGCCTGATCCGCAACACCAGCCAGATTCCCGTCATCATGCTCACCGCCAAGGGCGACGACATCGACCGCATCGTCGGCCTCGAGCTCGGCGCTGACGATTACCTCACCAAGCCGTTCAACCCGCGCGAGCTGGTCGCCCGCCTGCACGCCATCCAACGGCGCGTGGCGGTCCGCGATGCCGGAGCCCCGAAAGACGGCGTGCTGCGCATCGGACGGGCTGCCGTCAATTCCGCGGAGCGCATCATCGAATGGAACGGCGAGGCGCTGTCGCTCACCACCAGCGAATACGCACTGCTCGAAGTCCTGATCAAGCACGCCGGCCATGTGGTCACCAAGGCCGACCTGTTTTTGCAGGCGCTGGGCCGGCCGGAAACCAAATACGACCGCAGCATCGACGTGCACGTCAGCAACCTGCGGCAAAAGCTGGGCACGCTGGATGACGGGCGCTCGCCCATCCAGACGGTACGCAACGTCGGTTACCAATTCATTCCGGGCTAAACGCCCCTTCAGCAGAAATCACACCATGGGCCGTCTCTTCTGGAAACTCTTCATCAGCCTGTCGCTCACGCTGATACTGATTGGTGCGGGCATCGGTGGGGCGGTGTATTTTCACGACCAGCGCCAGCAGAATGAAGAAGGCATCCAGCGCGACCGCCGCGCCGAATTCGTCGTCGGGCTGACTGCAAATGCGTTACGCCATGGCGGCGTTACCGGCGCACGCGAACTGCTGGTCGAATGGCCGGGGCAACGCGCTCCAGGCGTCCTGATCGTCGATGCCGCCGGCCAGGATGCGCTAGGCCGCCCCGTCTCCGACGTCGCGCTCGCCAAGGCGTTCAAAGCACTGGAACAGAGCCGCGGCAAACGCAGCGTAAAGGAAGTGACCGCGCCTGACGGGTCCCGTTATCTGCTGTTCCTGCCCGCCGACAGCGCCAGCGCCGGTCCGCCGCGCATGCCGCCGCCCAGTGTGCAGATCCTGATCGCACTTTTGGCCAGCCTCCTGTTCAGCGCTATCTTCGCCACCTATCTCACGCGCCCGATCAGGCATCTGCGCAAAGTGAGCACACGCTTGGCCGAGGGCGACCTCGACGCGCGGGTGACGCCTTTCATCGGCAGCCGTAATGACGAACTTTCCGACCTCGGCAAGGATTTCGACTTTATGGCAACGCGGGTACAAAGGGTGCTCAACGCGCAAAGACAGCTCTTGCACGATGTTTCCCATGAACTCCGTTCGCCGGTCGCGCGCATGCGACTCGCCGTGGGGATCGCCCAGCAGCAACCGGATAAGGTAGCCATGGCGCTGGGACGCATCGAACGCGAAACTGAACGTCTCGATGAACTGCTGGGGCAAATACTCACCTTGGCGCGACTGGAATCCGGCCTCGGCAATGACAGCAAGGAAAAGCTCAGCATCAACGATCTGCTGGAAGAAATCATTCAGGATGTCGGCTTCGAAGCCCAGGCCAACGGGCGCACCATCGAGTATCACGCCGATATCAAGGCCGAGATCGACGGCCAGCGCGAGCTGTTGCGCCGGGCCTTCGAGAACATCATTCGCAACGCCATCAAATATACGGCCGACGGGAGCGCCGTGGAAATCCGGCTCACCAGCGAATCGCATAAACCGACCATCCTGATACGCGACCACGGCCCCGGTATCCCGGATGAAGAATTGGGCAAGGTATTCCAGCCCTTCTATCGTTTACCCTCCGAGCAAGACAGAAGCCAGCCATCGGGATACGGGCTGGGCCTCGCCATCGCCCAGCGCGCGCTAAGCAATCACGCCGGCACGCTGAAACTGAGCAATGCGGCGGGAGGCGGCCTGCTGGCCAGAATCCAGTTCGATACCGCCAGCGTGGATTGATCTGCAAAAATTGCGTGAACGCTTTGCGTGATCACGCAATTTTTGCATGGATAATTCTCAACAACGCGGCTCATTCAGCGGACTCCATGATTTTCATACGTCATCCATAACATGATGTTTTTAATCATATTAACTTAAAATATTCAACCGTCTGTCGCAACACAAGTTCTGATTAATGGGCACTGGCATGGGAAGTGCAGAAAGGCTCCCCATGAAGAATCCGACCATCTTGCAGTCACCGACGCTGTCTCCTTCCCTTTCGATACATCTGTTGTCCGTCGTTGTTCCCGTCCGGAACGAAGCCGGCAACATCCGCCCTTTGCTTGAGGAAATACGTACCGCGCTGGATGGGGTGGTGAAATATGAAATCATCTACGTCGACGACGGCAGCACCGACGACACCCTTTTGCAATTGAAGGCCATGCAGGCTGAGTTGCCGCAGTTGCGCGTACTGCGCCACGCCCGGAGTTGCGGCCAGAGCACTGCCATCAGGAGCGGCGTCAAGGCGGCGCGCGGAGAGTGGATCGCCACGCTGGATGGCGACGGGCAGAACGATCCCGCCGATATCCCGAAGTTGATGGCGGCGGTGGAGGAAGGCGTGCATCTGGTCGGAGGCAATCGCCGTCATGCACGGCGCGACAGTTGGATCAAGCGGATTTCGTCGGTGATTGCCAACGGCGTACGCTCCCGCATCCTGCACGACAGCACGCCGGATACCGGCTGCGGCCTCAAGCTGTTCCGCCGCGATGTGTTTCTCGACCTGCCGTATTTCGATCATATGCACCGATTCCTGCCCGCCCTCGTCCAGCGTTGCGGCGGCCGCGTCGTATCGGTCCCGGTACATCACCGGCCGCGCGAACGCGGCGTGTCGAACTACGGAACCCTGGACCGCCTGCTTGTCGGCATCGTCGACCTGGCTGGCATGCTGTGGCTGTTACGCCGCGCCAAACGGCCCGTGGTAAGCGAGGCATAACATGGATCACGGACTCGGCTTTTATCTCGGTCATCTCATTGGCAAATGGCAGGCCTACTTCAGCGGTATGGGCACTATCGACGTGGCATGGTTGCTGGTCGGCCTGCTGGGCCAGACCATGTTCATGATGCGTTTCGTGGTGCAATGGATACACAGCGAGCGTCATCAGCAAAGCATCATCCCGGTAAGCTTCTGGTACCTCAGCCTGATCGGCGGACTCACGGTACTTGCCTACGGCATCCACCGGGCGGAGCCGGTCATCATTCTCGGCCAGTTGCCCGGCACGCTGGTCTATACCCGCAACCTGATCCTGATACGCCGCGGGAATCGCGACACTCTGCAAGAGATACCCGAAGCGCCTGGTAACGAGCACTCCACCGGAAGAATGTTTCAATGACTAAAAAATTGTGGGCTATCGCCTTGTTATCGGCTGCCCTGTTTATTACTGCTTCTGCCGGCCTTTATCTTTACACCCACCCGACCATTCATCGCATCCCCTCCGACCCCGAGAAGGTAGACAACATCACCTTCTATGCACTCGGCGACCAGGGGAGCGGAGGGCTGCACCAATGGGCGGTATCGCATGCCATGGAAAAATTGGCCGAGAAAAGCGGCAAGATCGACTTCGTCGTTTTACTGGGCGATAACTTCTACATTAAAAATGCACTATCGATCATCAGTCCCGAATGGGCAGCGAAATTCGAACAGGTATATTCGGGGGACTACCTGAGTGCCGCTCCATTTTATGCAGTACTCGGCAATCATGATCCGGATTCGACTGTAAAAGGCTCCAATGTTGAAATCGAATATGCAAGGAAACACATGGGGTCGAATCGCTGGCGCATGCCGGGCCAGTATTACTCCTCCGACTTCGGGAAGGTCAACGGACGCCCATTGTTGCGAATTGTTTTTCTGGATACGAACCTGAAAGGCGAGGCATTGCTGAAAGAGGCAGATTACATTCGCCGGCAATTCTCCGATGCGACGAATGCCCCTGTGTGGAAAATCGTAGCCGGACACCACCCGATCAGGAATTACGGCAAACATTACGGGCAGGATCTGGAAAAAGCGGCCATCCTGCTATCTGCCATGCAGGACGCGCACGTTGACGTGTATCTCTCCGGCCACGACCACAACCAGCAGGTCATCGCACGAGACGGCGAGCCATTTCAGATCGTCAACGGCGCAGGCGGCGCGAAGATTTACAAACTGAAAAAACAATCTCCGGATTTGCGTTTCTCCAGAGAGGGCCATGGCTTTGTCGGCTTGAGCATGAATGCTGAAAATTTGAATATCGATGTTTACGACACGAATCCCACCGCCGTTGCCTCCTACAAGATCGACAGGAAATGCACGCTCGACCAGGCAAGTTGCTTACAAAAAAATCACAAATGAATTCTGCTGAATTGAAACTCTACCGCGGGCTGCTGTACGCGACGCTCCTTATTGGCGCGGCGGTGTTCTTCTGGGGGCTGGGCGACATCGCCCTGATGTCCTATAACGAAGCACGCCGGGCCATCCCGATCAGCACCATGTTCACCACCGGCGACTGGCTGCTGCCTCGATTGAACGGCGAGCTCTATCTCGCCAAGCCCCCATTGCTGTACTGGCTAGGGACTGCCAGCGCCCATCTGTTCGGAAGCCCGAACGAGTGGGCAGTGCGCTTGCCTGCCGCGTTGGCTGCA
Organism: uncultured Methylobacillus sp.; assembly: GCA_946481235.1. The sequence goes on from CAMLME010000073.1 coordinate 6,126, forward strand.
ACGTCCATCGTCGCAGTCGCCTACCGCTATGCGCTTCGTCAGTTCGGCGCCTGGCCGGCGTTGTTCACAGCACAGCTGTTGATTGCCAATACAAGTTTCGCCATGTTCGCCCGTCGCGCAGAAATTGAAATGCTGCTGACGGCTTTGTGCTTCTCTGCACTGCTGGCCGCACTGCACTTCACGCGAGCGAATGGGAGGCGCGGATGGCTGTGGCTTAGTTATTTCTTGCTGGGTGCGGCGGTGCTGGCAAAAGGCCCGCTGGCGATGCTGTTCGTCACCTTGCCACTGCTGATCGACGCCCTGTATCACCGCGAGCCGCGCCAATGGCAGGCATTGCGCGATCCGATCGGCTGGGGCATTTTTGTCGTCGTCGGCGCTTCCTGGTATGCGGCCGTCACCTGGCAAATGGGGGTTGATATTTGGCAGACCACCATCCAGAAGGACATCCTGAACAAGGTTCATGGGGCCACGGGTGAGCCCGTTTTCAGTTATTTTATGTGGCTGCTCACGGATTTTTTTCCGGCCAGCTTACTGTTGATTGCCGCCCCGCTTACAACCTGGCGCTGCTGGAAAAATCAACATGCCAGCCTGGCATTGCTGCTGGCCATATTGACGCCGCTATTGATTTTTACCGCCTTCAGCGACAAGCACGCCAAATACCTGCTGCCCGTCTATCCATTGATCGCCATCCTTCTGGGCAAGCGCCTGGGCGAGTGGTACGAGACTGCCGGCCCGGCGCTACGCCGTTCGCTGCTGGTGGCGGGCATCTTGCTGCCAGTGGGTTATGCGGCTTTTTATGCCGTGGCAGAGTCGCGCGTATTCGAATACCGCTACTCGGCGTTCCCGAAATTCACGCATTGGATAAGCACCGTCAAAGGTGCCGCGATCTATGGCTACCATGACCTGGATGAACGTCTGGTGTATTACGCCCGGCGGGATATCCCGCTGCTGGATCAGGCTTCCTTGCAAAGCCTGCGCACGGCTCATGTCCCGCTGCTTCTGCTGGTCGAGCACGCCAGGATTGCCGAAATCCAACCGCAGGCAGACTGTGTGGTGCAGACTTTCAAGCCCTACCTGAAAAAGGACAGGTCGCTGACGGTGTTCGGATTTGGCTCGGCCTGCGAATTGGCCGAAGGCAAGTAACATCCGCCCATTACGCCAGCGCGCTGCCTCAGTTATTAGGTAGCGCTGGAGAGGCCCCCTGCTCCGTAATCCCGGCATTTTGGAGTTCGCGGTTTTCAAACAGGATATTCTTGCGCCCCTCGCACATCCTGGTCTGGATCTCGTAGCCGGCCAGCAGCACGCAGAACAGATCGTCGTGACTCACCGGATAGTCGCGGTACGGCTGCAACTGGTCGCGCGTGAAATCGAACTGCTGCCCCATCCACACGATGACCGGAATGTGAGTCTGCTCCTTGGGCGCCATCAGGTAGGGCGCTGCATGCAGGTAGATGCCATGCTCGCCCAGCGATTCGCCGTGGTCGCTCACGTACATCATCGCGGTTTCGTACTCGCCGTCGTATTTCTTCAGGAAACCGATCACCTGCGACAGGAAATAATCGGTGTAGAGAATCGCGTTGTCATAAGCGTTGTCGATCTCCTCCTTCGTGCAGTCCCGCAGCTCGCTGCTTTGGCAGGTCGGGGTGAAGCGCTCGAACGCCTTGGGATAGCGGCGGTAATACTCCGGCCCGTGGTTGCCCATCTGGTGCAGCACGATCAGGATGTCCTTGCCCTTCTTTGCAGCCACATAGTCATCCAGCCCGCTCAGCATGCCGATGTCGCGGCACTCGTTGTCGCAGACCGGATTCATCGCCGGCGTCTTGAAATCCTGGTACTCCATGCGCGTCGCCACGCCCTTGGAATCCGAGTTGTTGTCGCGCCACAAGATCTGCACGCCGTTCTCGAACAGCACGTCCAGTGCGTTCTCGATATGCAGTGCCTGCTCGCGATTGAAATTCCTGCGCTTCATCACCGAAAACATGCAGGGCACGGATTCGCCAGTGGAGGTGCCGCAGGAGGTGACGTTGGTCAGGCTGACCACGTTTTCCTGCGCCAGCAGCGGATTGGTCGGGCGACCGTAACCGTTCAACGAGAAGCGATCCGCCCGTGCCGTCTCGCCGACCACCAGGATCAGCAGTTCCTTCTTGTGTTCCGGGCCGATCTCGCGCGCGTCCTGGGCGACCTTCGCCAGCGTGGTATCCGCCGGCTTTTTCAGCTTTTGTCCAAGGTAGTTGACGAGCGAATAGGTGAAATACGTCGGGTTGGCATACATGCGCGTCGTTTTGTGTTCGCGGATAAAAGAGGCGTATCCGGCAGTAAACGGTGCCGCCACTGCCACCAGCGCGACAACAAGAAGCAGCACCAGCAGCAGGCGCGACCTCAACTCCTGCCGGAGCGATATGCCACGCGGCCAATAATGCAGCACCAGCCACGCCGGAACCACGCCCAAGACTATCGTGCGCCACAACAGGCTCCAGCTCGCCAGGCCGGCAAATTCCTGCGGGTTGGTGTGCAGCATGTTGTCTATCATCACGGTGTCGATGACCACCGCATACTGATCCATGTAGTACGCCGCTTGTGAGGCTCCCAGCAACAGCAAGGCCAGCACCCAGCGGCCGGCTCTGCCGGGAGTGATGACCAGCAGGAATATCATGGTTGCAAGGGTAAAAAAGAGCGCCAGCGATAGCAGGAATGGCATGTTGCCCAGGCTGAACGGATAGATTTCGAGCAGGCGCTCGAATAACTCCCGGTTACCGGCAAGCATGATGAACAGGGCCGCGAGGAGCGTAACCCGGCTTTGTGGCGTGATCAGTTTGAGTTCAGGCATGCAGGCATTGTAATTGCGCTTCCTTAACGAATGCTTATTGGACATGCCCGGATTGCTTCCGGAGA
>CAMLME010000074.1 GCA_946481235.1 uncultured Methylobacillus sp.
GCGCGCATTGCGTCGGCCAGCTTGCCGCCCATCTGCGGCGACATCACCGATTCGCCGGCGGCGGCACGGCGGATGGATTGCAACAGGAAATCGGTATCGATGTTTTTCAGCAGGTAGCCGCGTGCGCCGATGCGCAGGGCTTCGAGCAGGTCTTCGGCGTCTTCCGACACGGTGAGCATGACGATCTGCGCGTTGGGGGCTTCGTCTTTCAGCAGCGGGATGGTTTCGAGGCCGCTCATGTCAGGCATGTGCAAATCCAGCAGCACCACGTCCGGGTTCAGGCGCTTGGCGTCCTTGACGCCTTCGAGGCCGCTGCCGGCTTCGCCGACCAGTTCGAAATCGTCCTGCCGTTGCAGCACCAGCCGGATGCCGCTGCGGAACAGGCTGTGGTCGTCGATGATGAGGACGCGGATGGGATTCATGCGGCCCCCGTGGTCATCGGTGTGGCGGCCCAGGAGAGACAAACGCGCGTGCCCTGCCCCGGCGTGGATTCGAGCGTCAGCTTGCCGCCCATGCGGTGGGCGCGTTCGCGCATGATGCGGATGCCCACGTGCGTGTCACCGGCGCTGCTTTCCGGATCGAATCCGTGGCCGTTGTCTTGCACGCATAATCGGCATTCGCCTTCGGATACCAGCTCGACTTCCACCTTGGTTGCCCCTGAATGTTTGCGTATGTTGGAGAGGGATTCCTGCAGGATGTGCAGCACTTGCAGCACGTATTCCGGCGGCAAGTCGAGATTGGGTCCGACGCGGCTGTAATGCGTCTGGATACCGACCTGCCCTTCGAATTTCTCGAGCGCGCTGCCGATAGCGACATCGAGGTCGGCATGGTCCAGCTTGGTACGGAAATGCACCAGCAATTCGCGCACGTCGTCGTAGCTTTCCTGCACGCCTTCGCGGATCTGCTCGACGACTTCGATGGCATTGGCGACCTTCTGGTCGCTCAGGTCCTGATGCAGCAGCTGCACCTGGATATTGAGGAAGGCCAGCGACTGCGCGATGCTGTCGTGCAGCTCCTGCGCCAGCAGGTTGCGCTCTTCGGAGATTGCCATTTCCTTCTCGCGGGCGATCAGGCGCTGGTTTTCGATGGCGGTACCGAGGTGCAGGCCCACCGATTCCAGCAAGCGCACCTCGCCCGGCGGCAGGATGCGCGTGACATTGAAGAAGAGATTGAGCAGCCCCAGCATGTTCTGCTTGGAGCGGATGGGAATGGCGGCAATGGAGCGGAAGTTGTCGCGGCTGCAGGCATGCAGCAACGGCTTGGACGACGGAACGGTGAATTCGGAACTGACGGCGATGCCGTCACGCGCGACTTCGCCGCAAACGCAGGAGCCAACCGCGAGATAGGTTTCCTCGGCCAGAAAGTGATCGGACACGCCGCGCGCGGCGACCACCTTCAGTTGCTCGCCCTTGGGGTCGGTCAGGCGTATCACCCCGCCGCTGGCGCCGAACAGCGCGATCATGCGTTCCAGCACGCTGTCGCACAACGGCTCGGCGGCCGTCGATGCGTTAAGGAAAGCGGCCATTTCATACAGCGTGCCCAGCTCGCGGTTCTTGACCTCGAGCCGCTGCGTTTTCTCCGCGATGCGCTGCTCCAGCGTGGCATAGGTATCCTGCAATTTCTCCGCCATCTGGTTGAAGCCCTGCGCCAGTTCGCTCAGCTCATCCCCGCCCGTGACCGGCAGCCGCACGCTGAAATCGGCCTTGCCCATGCTTTGCAAGCCGTCGTTGAGCCGCTTGACCGGGCGCACCAGCAGCAGCGAGAAAATGTAATCGAGCAGGATGGTACCCAGGAACGCCACCACGATCAGGCCGATCTGGAAGGAGCGCAGCATGCCGGTAGCATGGGCGTTGCTCTTTTCCACCAGCACCACCAGGTCGTCGATGCCGGCGACAAACCCTTCGAGCGAAATCTGGTATTCGGACAGCAGCCGGGATTTCTCTGTCGTCGTCGAGGCATCCTGAATGCCCTGGATACGCGGCTTGATCACGTTGAGCCAGGCGGAATGCAATTCCGTCATCTGACGGTCAACGGCGGGTTCATCGGGGAGGAACAGCGGACGCTGCGGATTGCCGTGCTTGAGTTCGATCAGCGTGCGCTCGAAACGCACGGTTTCCTGCTCGATATTGGCGCTCAGGTTCAGCTCGGGCTGCCGCACCTGCTGTGCCAGCAGGAATGCAATGCGGTAGGAACGCATGCGCTCCTTGCCGGCGTCGTTGATCGCCGCGGCGCTGCCTTCGAGCTGCCAGGAAACGAATAACGTGGACCCGATGGCCACCACCGCCACAAGAAAATAAAACACCAGCAAGCCGGTGATTTTCTGGCTGATCTTGAGTTTCATCGTGCAGAGCCTTCCAAGCCACGAATCGCGGACGCGCAAGTCCTTTATGTTACTCCGAACGGTTGCGGCAATCCAAAGGAATCAGGCCAGCCACCCGGCCGCGCAGTGCTCAGTCCTGCGGCTTTTCCGACAACACAAAAAACGACAGCGGCCGGCGCACGAAGCGCTGCAGCATCAGCACCGCCAGACGGAGGATCTGGGTGGTGCCGAGGCGGCGCGACTTCATCGCCACATACAGCGCCAGCGAGAAACTCACCGCCAGGTTCACCAGCGCGATGGCGATCACGCCGATGGCGGCCCAGACGAAGGGCTGAACGGCTTCCGAGAAATTCAGCAGGTCCAGCGCGAAGCCCAGGTTGGCGCTGCCGAAGGCTACATGGCGGATGTCGATGGGCAGGCCGGTGAGCGTGCCCAGCACGCCAACCAGGCCGAGGTACATGCCGAAGAACAGGTTGCCGAGGATGGCGCCGTAGTGGGCGTCGATATAGTCGGCGAATTTTGCCGCGCGCTTTTTACCCAAACGCGCCAGGCCGGGGGCAGCGGCAATGCGGGAAGCCAGGTGGTGATAGCGCGCCTGGTTGTCGAAATAGCCTGACACCAGCCCCGACAGGAACAGGCCGACCCCGGCCACGGCCGCAAAGAACAGCGCGCCGCTGTGCAAGGGATGCAGGTCTTGCAGCAGGTGATGCGCTTTTTCAACGGATGCCGGCGGATGACCGAAAACGAATGGCCAGCTGAAGGCGATCAGGAAAGCCACCGGCAGCGCCAGCCCAACGTTGCCGAGCACCGCGATGAACTGGGTGCGCATCACGTTCTGCACCAGGTCGCCCAGGCGTTCGAGTTCGCGCGGATGGCTTTCTTCCAATGTCGCGGCAATCGCGGCCGCAGTCATCGCAGGCTGCTTGGTGGCGACCGTAAAACCCAGCAAATGGATCAGTACGAAGCCGATCCCGTAATTGAGGCCGAAGGCGATGCCTTCGGTCAGTTGCGGCAAATGCAGATGGGTAAGCTGGATCTTGATCATCGCCATCATCGCGATGATCACCCCGCCGCCTGCCGCGCTGCGCGCCATGCCCCACCATTCCGAGCGGTCCTTGGCGATGTAGTGCTCGCCGTGGCGGCTTGCGTGGTCGGTAATGTTGCGCGCCATCAGGCTGACGTTTTCGCCGATATAGCTGCTAACGCGATACTGGTTCTGCTGCGCGGAAACCAGGGTTTTCATCAGGCGCACGGCATGCAATTGCTGGTCTTCCGCGGCGGTGAGATCGAGCAGCATGCGCAAGCGCGCGATCAATTGCCGTATCCGCGCCAGCAGGTAAGTGAGCCGGATACTGACGCCGTACTCGCCGGCCTTGCGCCGCACGCGATCAAGCACTTCGTCGCACTGATCGAACAGGACGTCGATATCGCGCACCTCCTCGCGACTCGGCCCCGCACCGCCGGTTCTGGCGCGCTCGAGGATAGGGATCAGCATTGCGTTCTGCGCAAGAAATGGCGATTCGTAGCGCTCCAGCGCCTCATCCGCATGTAGCAGCTCGCGATCCAGTGCCGTACCGGTCAAACGGTAGGAAAGCACACGCACCGCTTCGAGCACATTCGCTTTCGCCGCATCGCCCTTGCCGGTTTGCGCCAGGCCCAGGGCCGAGGCCAGCGTGGCCCACGTCTCGTCGCTGACCGCCTCAACCCATTGGTGATCCCAGGCGCGGCGAAATACCAGGCCAATCACGTCATGCAACTGCTCGCGATCGGGCGCAGGCGGCAGCAAACGATGACTCAGCCGCTGCGTCATTTCCATCCAGAAACCCTGCCCGGAACGGATGCCCAGCTCGGCATAGAAAGGCGTTTGATAGGGCAGCGAAAGCAATTCGAGCACATCATCCGCCAGTGCGGCGGCCAGCTCGGGCTGTTGCGACAGATGCACCGCCTCGGCGCGAATGTTGCGCTCGGCGCCGGCAACATCGTCCTGCGCGGAAGGGCGCAGGCGGTCCACCAGCGCGGCGAGACGGTCGATCATGGGTTGCGTTTGTTTCATGAAGATTCCGGGTAATTTTTATTAACGAACCGGGTAAACCGCCGTTACATCGACGAATAAACCGGCCCGCTTCCGCCTTCCGGCGGCACCCACACGATATTCTGCGTCGGGTCCTTGATGTCGCAGGTTTTGCAGTGGATGCAGTTCTGCGCATTGATCTGCAAGCGGGTTTCTTCACCGCTGCCGACGATTTCATAAACGCCGGCCGGGCAATAGCGCTGCTCGGGCGCATCGAAGCGCGGCAGGTTGAGCCGCACCGGCACGGCGGCGTCTTTCAGTTGCAGATGGCAAGGCTGGTCGGCGTCGTGCGCGATGTTGCTGAGCGCTATCGAACTGAGCCGGTCGAACGTCACCACACCGTCGGGCTTGGGGTAGCTTATTTCCGGCATGGTCGCGGCCGGGCGCGTGCATTCATGGTCGGCTTGCGCATGGCGTAAGGTCCAGGGCAGACGAATGCCGAATGCCGCCAGCCACATTTCGGCGCCGCCCAGCAAAGTGCCGCCCCAGGTGCCGAGACGCGACAGCCACGGCTTCACGTTGCGCACGGCATCGAGGTCGCGCCAGACCCAGGAGTTGCGCATCTTTTCCGGATAGGCCGTCAGCACATCCTGCGAAGCGGGACGCGATTCGTCGATAAAAGCCTCGAACGCGGCTTCGGCGGCGAGCATGCCGGATTTCATCGCGTTGTGCGTGCCCTTGATGCGCGGCACGTTGACCATGCCGGCGCTGCAGCCGATCAGCGCGCCGCCGGGGAAGACCAGCTCCGGCCAGGATTGCAGCCCGCCTTCGCTGATTGCCCGTGCACCGTAGCTCAGGCGCTGCGCGCCTTCCAGCAAGATTTTCATCGTCGGATGCGTCTTGAAACGCTGGAATTCGTCGAACGGCGAGAGGTGCGGGTTGGCGTAATCGAGATGTACGACGAAGCCCACCGCCACCAGCCGCTCGCCATAGTGATACACAAACGATCCGCCGCCGGTATCGGCCGTCAACGGCCAGCCCTGGCTGTGCTCGACGAGACCGGGCCGGTGCTTGTCCGCCGCCACGCGCCAGATTTCCTTGAATCCGAGGCCGTATTTCTGCGGCGAAGCGTTGCGGCGCAGATCGAATTTGGCTTCCAGCTGCCGCGTCAGCGAGCCGCGCGCGCCTTCCGCGATCAGCGTATAGCGGGCACGAATCTCGATGCCGGGCGTGAACTGCGGCGTTTCTTCGCCGCTGGCATTGCGGCCCATGTCGCCGGTGATGATGCCGATGACATGGCCGTGTTCGTCGTAAAGCATTTCCTGCGCGGAAAAGCCGGCGTAGATTTCCACGCCCAATGCTTCGGCCTGCTGACCCATCCAGCGGCATACGTCCCCGAGACTCGCGATATAAGCGCGCTTGTTGCGCATCAGCGGCGGCAACAGCCAGTGGGGAATTTCCCGCGATTCGGTTTCGCTCAGAATCAGGAAGCGGTCTTCCGTGACCGGGGTTTTCAGCGGCGCGCCCTTCCCCGCCCAATCCGGTATCAGCTCGTCCAGCGCCGTTGGATCGATGACCGCGCCCGAGACGATATGCGCGCCGACCTCCGCGCCTTTTTCCAGTACGCAGACGCTGATTTCCTTGCCGGATTCCAGCGAGAGTTGTTTCAAGCGTATCGCCGCCGCCAGACCGGATGGGCCGGCGCCGACGATGAGGATGTCGTACTGCATTACGTCGCGTTGCATGATGGGGTCGCTCTAAGCTATGGGTGGAATATCGATTTCGTCGCTGCGGCTCAAGCCTTCGGTCATTTCCCGGCAAAGCGCCAGGAATTCGCGCATGCCGGCGGTCTGGTATTTCTGCTTGTGCCAGAGAAAATAGAAATAGCGCCGCAGGTCGAGATCCGGCGTGTCTATCGGCACCAGGCTGCCGCGACGGAACGCATCTTTCAGCGCCAGCCGCGAAATGCAGCCGAGGCCGAGGCCGGATTCAACTGCCCGTTTGATCGCTTCGGTGTGTTCCAGTTCGAGGCGGATGTTCAGCCGCGAATGGTGATTGTGCATCGCACGGTCGAAGGTTTCGCGCGTGCCGGAGCCTTTCTCGCGCAGGATCCACGGCTCCGCCAGCAACTGTTCAAGCGAAACCCTCTTCTTGCCTGCAAGCGGATGGCTGGGTGCGCAGAACATCGCCAGCTCGTCCGCGATCCACGGCTGGACCTCCAGGTCGGGATGGTTGCAGTCGCCCTCGATCAGCCCGAGATCGAGCGCGTAATGCGCGACCTGCTGCACGATGGTGGCGGTGTTGTGCACCTGCAACTGCACCTGGGCTTGCGGATGGCGTTGCAGGAACTTCGCGACGATCAGCGTAGTCAAGTAATTACCGATGGTCAGCGTGGCACCGATGCTGAGCGGGCCAAAGCCGGAACGGCCCTCGAGCAGGTCTTCGACTTCGTTGGCACGGTCGAGCAGTTCCACCGCGCGGGGCAGCAATTGCCTCCCGACCTCGTTCAGGCGCAATGACTTCCCCACCCGGTCGAACAGTTGCAAACCGAACTGCCGCTCGAACTCGCCCAGCGCGGTACTGGTGGCCGATTGCGACAGCGGAATTTCTTCGGCGGCACGTGAGACATTGCCGCTGCGCCCGATGGCGACGAAGACTTCAAGTTGACGGAGGGTGAATTTCATATCTGTTTAATAGATAGATATTATCTAAACAATCCATTTAACAAATATTCTACCGGCGAATAGAATGCAATGCAATTGCAGCATTAACTGAAGGATTTGCCATGAAAATTCTGGTCGCGGTCAAACGGGTCGTGGATCACAACATACAGGTGCGCATCAAACCGGACGGCTCGGACGTGGATATCGCCGGCGTGAAGATGAGCATCAACCCCTTCGACGAAAACGCCGTCGAGGAAGCGCTGCGCCTGAAGGAGCGCGGCATCGCCACGGAAATCGTCGCGGTGTCTTTTGGTACCGCCGCCAATCAGGATGTGCTGCGTCACGCCCTGGCGATGGGCGCGGACCGCGCATTGCTGGTCGAGACCGAAAGTGAGCTCCAGCCGCTGGGCGTCGCGAAGTTATTGAAAGCCGTGGTGGAGCGCGTGCAGCCGGATATCGTGCTGCTCGGCAAGCAGGCCATTGACGACGATGCCGGGCAAACCGGCCAGATGCTGGCTGCGCTGCTGGGCGTGGGACAAGGTACGTTCATTTCCAGCCTTGAGATCCAGGGCGACGAAGCGCTCGTCACCCGCGAAATCGACGGCGGCACCGAGCAGGTCGCGGTAAAGCTGCCGGCCGTGCTGACCGCCGACCTGCGGCTCAACGATCCGCGCTTCGTCAAGCTGCCCAACCTGATGATGGCGAAGAAGAAGCCTATCGAATCCCTCAACGCCGCCGAATTGAGCACCGACACTGCGCCGCGCCTGAAGCAGGTCAAGGTGTCCGAACCGCCCGCACGCAAGCCCGGCATCAAGGTGAACGACGTGCAGGAACTGATTGCAAAACTCCATGAAGAAGGAATGCTGTCATGAGCGTACTGATACTCGCCGAACACGACGGCAAAGCGCTTAACCCGGCGGTAAACCATGCCGTCACCGCAGCGCAACACTGGGGCATGCCGGTAAATCTGCTCCTCGCCGGTAATGACACAAACGTCATTGCGCAGGCGGCGTCGGAAATCTCCGGCGTTGCGCGGGTCATTCGCGTCAATGCTCCACATCTGGAACATCCGCTGGCGGAAGATCTGGCCAATATCGTCGTTGCGCTCGGGCGCGACTACAAGGTGATCCTCGGCGTGCATGGCGCGTTTGCCCGCAATGTATTGCCTCGCGCGGCTGCATTGCTGGATGTGGCGATGGTGTCCGATGCAGTCGAGATCCTGCCCGACAACACTTATGTTCGGCCGATTTATGCCGGCAGCGTGTATTCCACCGTGCAGAATGACGACGCGATCCAGATCGTCACCGTGCGCAGCAGCCGTTTCAAGGCCGCTGACCTCGGCGGAGCTGCGGAGATCGTCAGCGCAGATGCGCCGCCCGCCTTCGGCAAATCCCGCTGGGTTGGACGCACGCACCAGCACTCGGATCGCCCGGCGCTGGGTTCGGCACGCATCGTCGTGTCCGGCGGCCGCTCGCTCGGCAGTGCGGAGAAATTCGACGCGGTGCTGACGCCGCTTGCGGAAAAACTGGATGCCGCGCTGGGTGCCACGCGCGCTGCCGTGGATGCCGGCTACGCGCCCAACGACATTCAGGTCGGCCAGACGGGCATTGTCGTCGCGCCCGATCTCTACATCGCCGTCGGCGTGTCCGGCGCGGTGCAGCACACCTACGGCATGAAGGACAGCAAGATCGTCGTCGCCATCAACCAGGACCCGGACGCGCCTATCTTCCAGGTCGCCGATTACGGCCTCGTCGCCGATTTGTTCGACGCGGTGCCGAAACTGACCGCCGCCATTCACTAGAAAACGAAAGCAAGACATGAGCGCACTCGCCACAGAAAAAGTACTGAGCGTCCATCACTGGAACGACACCCTGTTCAGCTTCAAGACCACGCGCGACCCCGGCCTGCGCTTCGAGAACGGGCAGTTCGTGATGATCGGCCTGCACGTGAACGGCAAGCCGCTGCTGCGCGCCTACAGTAT
>CAMLME010000075.1 GCA_946481235.1 uncultured Methylobacillus sp.
GCGCATTCGACCACTCTGCCACCTCTCCGCGGCGAGGGCGAATTCTAGCATAAGCCGCCGCAATACGTCTCTGGACAAAGCCACTCAACTTCGGGAAACTTCGGCTATGCGTTCCTTGGCGATCCTATTTATTCTGTTTCTCCTGGGCGGCTGCCAGAAACCGCCAAAACCTCTGCCATCCGTCAAGGAAAGTCGGGAATTGGTGGTAGTCACCCATAACGGTCCGGCGACTTATTACGTCAATGGCCAGAAGGAGTTCGCCGGGTTCGAGTACGACCTGGCTAAGCTGTTCGCGCAAGACCTGAGCGCCGAACTCGGGGAGGAGGTCCGGCTGAAGATCGTGCTCGTCGAGAATGTGTCGCAAATCATTCCTACCCTGATCAAAGGCAAGGCACATATCGCAGCAGCCAATCTCAGCATCACCCGCCCGCGCCAGCACCTGGTACGCTTCGGCCCGCCGTATCAAACTGTCCAGCAGCAGGTGGTATTCAACAAGGAAAAAGGTAACGCGCCCCAAAAGGCAAGCGACCTTGCCGGTGCCAATATTGCCATTCCCACCGGGACCAGCTATGCAGAACGCCTGAATGAAGTTGCAATAAAAGTCCCGGAGCTGTACTGGGCCGAAGAGCAGCGCGTCAATAGTGAGGAGTTGCTTGAACGCGTTGCCGACGGCACGCTGGATTACACCATCGCCGACTCGCATCTGGTGGCGATGGTGCAGAACTACTATCCCAACCTGGGTGCCGGACTCAATTTTGGCAAGAAAGACGAGCTGGCCTGGGCCTTCCGCAAAAATGGCGATGAATGGCTGTATCAGCAGGCGCAAAAATTCTTTGCGCGCATCAAGAAAGACGGCACGCTGCGCATCCTGCTTGACCGCTACTATGGCCATTCGGAGCGCGTCAATCCAATGGATGTAACCGGCTTCCTGATCAAGCTGCGTACAGTGCTGCCAAAATACCTCGACCTGTTCCGGCAGGCCGGGGAAATCACTGGCGTCGACTGGCGCTTGTTGGCGGCGATCAGTTATCAGGAGTCGCATTGGGACCCTTTCGCAACCTCTCCTACCAATGTGCGGGGCATGATGATGCTTACCGAGGAAACGGCCGATCGCATGGGGGTCACCAACAGGCTGGACCCAGTACAAAGCATCATGGCCGGCTCGCGCTATGTAGTCGTATTGAAAGAAACGATTCCTGAGCGCGTGCCCGAGCCAGACCGCACCTGGCTGGCGCTCGCCGCTTACAACATCGGCTACGCCCATCTCGAAGACGCGCGCGTCTTGGCGCAACGCATGAAGCTGAATCCCGATGCCTGGGCGGATGTGAAGAAAACCCTGCCTCTGCTAACCCGGGAAGAGTATTTCTCGACGCTGCAATATGGCTATGCACGCGGTGGGGCGCCGGTACACTTCGTCGAGTCCATTCGCACGTATCACCGCATCCTGGAAAAATACGAACAGAAGCATGTCCCGATATTGCCCGGATTCGAGTTGATCGACTCTACCTGGCTCTCGCAGCCTGCTCGCTAGCTCTTCTTACCGAAAGATTATTGAATGCCGCATGAAGTCAGCCTGATCACTACTATTGCCGCCGCCCTTGGCCTGGCGATGGTTTTGGGATTCATTGCCTCGAAGTTGCGCATGCCTCCCCTTGTCGGCTATCTCGTCGCAGGCATTCTGCTTGGCCCGACCACGCCCGGTTTCGTCGCCGATATGGAACTGGCGAGCCAGCTCGCGGAAATCGGCGTGATGCTGCTGATGTTCGGTGTGGGCCTGCATTTTTCGCTGGACGACCTGCTGGCAGTCAAGCGCATAGCCGTGCCCGGCGCCATTGTGCAAATCCTGGTGGCAACCATTCTGGGCATGGCAACCGCAACATACTGGGGCTGGGATATCGGTGCGTCACTGGTATTCGGGCTGTCGCTGTCGGTCGCCAGCACGGTCGTGCTGCTGCGTGCACTGGAAGCCCGCGGCGTGCTTGATTCGATCAACGGCCGTATCGCCGTTGGCTGGCTGATCGTCGAAGACCTGGTCATGGTGCTGGTACTGGTATTGCTGCCCGTGTTCGCCGGCCTGCTTGGCAACTCCACCGACGCTGCACAGCGTAGTGCATGGGACAGCGAAGTATGGATCACGCTCGGCATCACCATTGCCAAGGTGGCAACGTTCATCGTCCTGATGCTGGTAGTCGGCCGGCGATTATTTCCGCGGCTATTGTGGCAAGTGGCGCGGACCGGATCGCGCGAACTGTTCACGTTGTGCGTCGTCGCAGCGGCGGTGGTCGTGGCTTACGGTTCGGCCCAGCTGTTCGGCGTTTCGTTCGCGCTGGGGGCCTTCTTTGCCGGCATGATGATGCGCGAATCGGAATTCAGCCATCGCGCGGCCGATGAGTCCCTGCCTTTACGCGACGCGTTCTCGGTATTGTTCTTCGTCTCGGTCGGCATGCTGTTCGAGCCGCAGGTGGTTATCGACGAGCCCATGAAGGTGCTGACCGTCGCCGCCATCATCATGTTCGGCAAAACAGTCGCGGCAATTGCCTTGGTACTGGCATTCCGCTACCCGCTCAATACCGCCCTGACGGTCGGCGCCAGCCTGGCACAAATCGGTGAGTTCTCGTTCATCCTTGCGGGCGTAGGCGTCAGCCTGGGGTTGCTGGGAACCGAAGGCCAGAGCCTGATTCTTTCCGGGGCGCTGATCTCGATCGCGCTCAATACCCTGGCCTTCGCGGCCATTGAGCCGGCGCAGGTCTGGATTCGTTCGCGCTCCGCACTGGCGCGCCGCCTGGAACTCAGCGACGACCCACTATCACAACTGCCGATGTCGACCGATCAGGCATTGCTCACCGGACAGGTAGTGCTGGTCGGTTACGGTCGCGTCGGACAACGAATTGCTGAAACCCTCAACGAACACGGAATTCACTATGTAGTTGCCGAACAGAATCGGGGTATCGTAGAAACATTGCGTGCACTAGAGATCCCGGCTGTGTCGGGCGATGCGTCCGATCCGGCTGTGCTGATCCAGGCCCATATCGCGCGCGCGGGCATGCTGGTGATTGCCACGCCGGATACTTTTGCTGCACGCAAGATGGTCGAAACGGCGCGTTTGCTGAACCCGAATATCGAAGTGGTCGTACGTACCCACAGCGACGAAGAAGCCAAACTACTAGCCAAGGAAAATATCGGCAAGATTTTCATGGGCGAGCACGAACTGGCGCGCGGCATGGTGGAGCATGTGATGACACGGATGGGAAAAAGCAGCAAGACACGCCGCCATCACTGATTTTCAGCGGCGGCGTTACTTCGCGCTGTCGTTCGGGGCAGCTCCGGCCTGCTTGTCAGCCTGCTCACGTGACAGCGCTTCCAACTCATCCAAACGCTCGAGTATCTGCTGCAGCAGTTTGTCGGTCTTATGTTCTTCCTGCTCCACCTTTTCCACTTCGCTGCCGATCAGGAAAGCCGCCAGATTGGCAGTCAGCAATGAAATCAGGCCAACGCCGAACAGGATAAGCAATCCGCCAAACAGCCTGCCTGTCGGTGTTTGCGGCGCAATATCGCCATAGCCGACGGTAAATACCGTCACCCATGCCCACCAGATGCCGTCCGAGATCGTGCCCATTCGTGGCTCGATACGCGTGACCAGAATGCCGGAAAGCACCACCACGACAAGAGCGATGGCTAGTGTAGTTCCCAATCGATTGCGCATCAGGAATCGGCGCAAGGTCTTGGATAGCCCCATGACCAGAACAAGCACGAGCAACAAGCGCAGATTGCGAAGTGTGCCGACCAGCGGAGTGTTGTTCCAGACGATGGGGAAACCGGCAAAAATGATCACCAGGTTCATCCAGTTGGTCATCAGGTAGTGCGTCTTGCCCCTCACCAGGAAAGTCAGGATCACGGTTTCACCGATGAAAAACAGCCACACCAGCCAGTCGAACCAGTGGCTGGCCTGCGCCGAAATAAGGGAGGTTTCGACCAGATACCATTGAACGGGAATCCAGATCGCCACCAGCAGCATCGGCCATTCCAGCCGTCGCCCCCACTCCCGCGCCTCGGGCGTTTCATGCGATGAAACCCCAGAAAGTCCGATCAGGTTGGTGAACTTGATTTCCGGGAGGCGCATGTCAGTGCATGATCAGGCGAGCTTTTCCGACCCGCCCATGTAAGGCCGCAAAACCTCGGGAATGGTCACGCTGCCATCGGCGTTCTGATAGTTCTCCAACACTGCCACCAACGTGCGGCCCACAGCCAGGCCGGAGCCATTCAGCGTGTGCAACAGTTCAGGCTTGCCCTGGCCGCTACGGAAACGCGCCTGCATGCGGCGCGCCTGGAAGGCCTCGCAATTGGAAATCGAAGAAATTTCACGATAGGCATTCTGCGCCGGCAGCCAGACTTCGAGGTCATAGGTCTTGGCCGCTCCGAAACCCATGTCGCCGGTACAGAGCGACATCACGCGATACGGCAAGCCGAGCTTCTGCAGGATGGCTTCGGCGTGGCCGACCATTTCGTCCAGCGCTTCGTAGCTTTTTTCGGGATGCACGATCTGCACCATCTCAACCTTGTCGAACTGATGCTGGCGAATCATGCCGCGCGTGTCACGGCCGTAGGAGCCAGCTTCGGAGCGGAAGCACGGCGTATGACCGGTGAGCTTGATAGGTAGATCCTCAGCTGCCACGATTTCGTCGCGCACGGTATTGGTGAGCGTCACTTCGGAAGTCGGGATCAGATAAAGAGCCTCGCCCTCGCCTTCTTGCCCGCCCTTTTTCGCAGCGAAGAGGTCGGCCTCGAACTTGGGCAGTTGGCCTGTACCGCGCAGGGTTTCGGCATTGACGATGTAAGGCGTGTAACACTCGGTGTAACCATGCTCGGAAGTCTGCACGTCCAGCATGAACTGTGCGAGCGCGCGATGCAGCCTGGCCATCTGCCCCCGCATAAAGGTGAAACGCGCTCCGGCAAGCTTGGCACCGGTGTCGAAATCCAGCCCGAAAGCGCTGCCGACATCGACGTGGTCCTTGACGTCAAAGTCGAATGCGCGGGGCACGCCAACTTTACGTACCTCGACATTATCCGTTTCCGATTTGCCCACAGGCACTGACTCGTGCGGCAAGTTGGGCACATTTTGCAGAAAGTCCAGCATTTGCGCCTGGATCACCGCCAGCTTTTCCTCGGTCGCCTTCAACTCGTCACCCAGCGTCGCCACTTCGGCCAGAATCGCGGAAGTATCCTCGCCCCTGGACTTGGCGATGCCGATCTGCTTGGAGGTCGCGTTGCGTTTGGCCTGCAAATCCTGCGTGCGTGTTTGTACTTCCTTACGCTGTGTTTCCAGCGCCAGGAAGGCCGGAGCATCCAGGGTATAACCTCGGCTGGCGAGACGGGCGGCAACCGTATCAAGATCGGTTCTGAATAGTTGAATGTCGAGCAATTGAAACTCCGATTATTTTTTAGCTTTCCTGTCGAGCTCGCGCAGATGCGCCAGCTTTTCGCTTATTTTACCTTCCAGACCGCGCGGCGTGGGCTCGTAAAACCGCATCGGCGCCATTTCGTCAGGGAAATACTGCTCTCCGGCCGCATAGGCTTCCGGCTCATCATGCGCGTAGCGGTATTCCTTGCCGTAATTCAGATCCTTCATCAGCTTGGTCGGCGCGTTGCGCAAATGCAGCGGAACATTGCGCGACTTGTCCTGCGCGACGAAAGCCTTGGCCTTGTTGTAAGCCATATATGCCGCATTGCTCTT
This sequence comes from uncultured Methylobacillus sp., assembly GCA_946481235.1. The sequence continues at coordinate 5,732 of CAMLME010000075.1, forward strand.
GGGCGCGACAGCGAGGTAAAGCACCGCGTTGGATAGCGCCAACTCGCCTTCGGGAGTGCCGAGCCGCTCGTAGATTTCGCAAGCAGCAGAGGCAATCTCGGTCGCGCGCGGATCGGCCAGACCAATGTCTTCGATGGCCATGCGCACGATGCGGCGCCCCAGATACAGCGGATCGGCGCCGCCGTCCAGCATGCGTAAAAACCAATACAGTGCCGCGTCCGGACTGGAGCCGCGTACGGATTTGTGCAGCGCTGAAATCTGGTCGTAGAACGCTTCACCGCCCTTGTCGAACCGGCGCAGCTTGGAAGACAGCGTACTATTGAGGAATTCCTCGTCGATGTCATTGACCTGCGCCGAATGGGCAGCGTTGAACAACTGTTCGAGGAAATTCAGCAAGCGGCGCGCGTCGCCGTCGGCATAGGCCAGCACCTGCTCGCGCACTTCCTGCGTGGTCGCGAGGCCGCCCGACTCCAGTTGCATCGCACGGTCGAACAGCACACCCAGCTCCGGCTCCGATAGCGCTTGCAGTACAAACACCTGCGCCCGCGACAGCAAGGCGCTGTTGACCTCGAACGACGGATTTTCGGTGGTCGCACCGATGAAGGTGAACAAGCCGCTTTCCACGTACGGCAGGAAGGCATCCTGCTGCGACTTGTTGAAACGGTGAACTTCATCGACGAAGAGAATGGTACGGCGGCCGGACTGCTGTAGGCTGTGCTGCGCGCGCTCGACCGCCTCGCGGATGTCCTTCACGCCGGACAGCACGGCAGACAGCGGGATGAATTCGGCATCGGCGGTCTGGGCAATCAGCCGGGCCAGCGTGGTTTTCCCCACTCCTGGCGGCCCCCAGAGGATCATTGAAGGCAACTTTCCGGAAGTAAACGCAAGCCGCAGCGGCTTGCCCTGTCCCAGCAGATGGCTTTGCCCGACGACTTCATCCAGCGTCTTGGGACGCAGGCGTTCCGCCAATGGGGCATGAGGCTCTCTCTGTGCGAAAAGATCGGTCATAGACGGGGCATTATAGAACCAATTCGCTTTCCGACCGATGCATGCCCCTGTCAATGCACGGTAGCATCTCCTAGCCTGTTGAATATTAGGTATTTTTAATATACTCAATATGCATAATCCTGGTGTTGACTAGGATTCATCTTTAAGACACCATGACCCCCAAATAATCTAGGGAGAATGCAATGTCTCGTTCAAAAACGAGTATTGCGGCAATTGGCGCGCTTTTATCCGTACTGGTATTCTTCAACGCAACCCCCGTCCTGGCAGCAGACAACACCCTCTCCGAAGCGGAAATACTGATCCGCAGCGGCAAGGCGAAGGAAGCCTACGCGCTGCTGGCACCGAGTGAAAGCGAACAGGCCGGTACTCCTGAATACGATTATCTGCTTGGCCTTTCAGCCATAGAAAGCGGGAAGGCCGTACACGGCATCTTTGCGCTCGAACGCTTACTGGCCGTGCAGCCCAACCATGTTGCGGGTCGCGTGGCTATTGCACGCGCCCACTTCATGCTTGGCGAAAACGAATCGGCGCGCGAGGAATTCAAGAATATCCAGGAACAAGCCCCTCCAGAGGACGCGCTCAAGACAATAGACCGCTACATGTCGGCCATTGATCGCGCGCTCGGCGATACAACGCGCTTCAACGCATATCTCGAAGGCACCTGGGGCCACGACAGCAATATCAACGGCGCTCCCAGCGCGCAGACGCTGATCGTCAATTTCAACGGATTGCCGCTGCCGGTTACGCTGTCAGGCACGACTGCGGAAGAGTCTGACAACTTCATGGCACTCGGCGGCGGCGCCAGCTTCCGCTATCCCTTCAGCCGCAGCCTTTCGCTGTTCGGCGGTGTCAGCGGCACCAAGCGCCATAACTGGTCCGAGGACGTCTTCGATACCAGCAATATCGACTTCAACCTCGGTCTCGCCCACAAGCTCGGGCCTAACACTGTCTCCGTAGCACTACAGGACGGCACTTTCCGTCTCGATGGCGAGCGTTACCGCCATAGCTACGGCGTCGCCGGGCAATGGCAGCACAACCTTGACGACCGCAACCAGATTTCCGTGTTCGGTCAGACGCTGCGCCTCGACTATCCTTCCACCGAAATCCGCAATGCCGACCGCCGCTTGATCGGCCTGGGCTTCGGGCACGCCTTCTTTGGCGATCTCTCGCCGGTGCTGTTCGTGAATGTCTATGCAGGCGATGAGGACGAGCGCGCCTCCGACCGCCCCGACATGGGCCACGATTTCTACGGCATCCGTACCGGCGGCCAGATCACCTGGAACCCGAAAACCCTCCTGTTCGCAACGGCGAATTACGAAAACCGCGACTTCGGCGGGACCAAGCCCTTTTTCACCCGTTCGCAAGAGGATCGCCAGTACGAGTTCTCGGTGGGCGCGCGCCTGCTGCCGATACCGCTGTGGCAGATCAAGCCCCAGCTGAGCTACCTGAACAACGACTCGAACATTCCCATCACCGACTACGACCGCTGGATGCTTTCGGTCACATTCCGCCACGACTTCGAGTGGTAAGAGAGGAACGGCATGTCTAACGCACAACACCATCGCCTCGCTCCGCGCGCCCTGCTGCTCGCACTGATCTCCGCCTGCTATCCGATGACGGCCCTCGCCGCTGCCGGCAAGGTTGAGTTCGTTGTCGGCAACGTAGCCGCCATCGGCTCGGATGGACGTTCCCGCCCCCTAGCTAAAGGTGCGGACATCGATGCCGGCGACACCATCCAGACCGGCGACGGCCGCGCCCAGGTACGCTTTATCGACGGCGGCTTCATCTCCCTGACGCCGAACACCGAATTCAAGGTCAATGAGTACAACTATCCCGGCAAGGCAGACGGCACCGAGAAAGGCTTCTTCGGCCTCGTGAAAGGCGGCTTGCGGGCCGTAACCGGCGCTATCGGGCATACCAACAAGAAGACTTACCTGGTGAACACCCCGGTCGCCACCATCGGCATTCGCGGCACCGAGTTCCTGGCGACAATGGGTGAAAAGCTGATCGTCAAAGTCGGCGACGGTGCGGTTTACATCGTCAACGCCGCCGGCGACATCGTGCTCTACAATGGCCAATCCGGCACTGTCGACAGCCCCGACTCGCCCCCGCGCTATACCAACGACGAGCCGCGAGTCAACGCGGCCGGCCCGGCCTGGGGTACGCCGGTCGTGTTCCGTCAGGAGATACGCTGGGAGCAGCCGGACCAATACACCTACGTTGCCGGCCA
>CAMLME010000076.1 GCA_946481235.1 uncultured Methylobacillus sp.
ACCGATGATCACGCCATAAAAGCGTATCGAGAAGCGAACGATGGCCGACATCATGCCGGTCTAGTCCTCATTCTCATTGGTGATCTGATACTTGAACTCTTCCGACAAGAGCAATTGGGCGCCGCTGGTCACGACGGCCTCGCCGGCCTTGATGCTGCCGGCATTGAACCAGCCGTCGCCGGCCTCGCGTTCTGTGCTGATCTGGCGACGGATGAATCGATCTTCGGATTGCTTCTGATATACCCAGGGCTTGCCGCCGTACCAGACAACCGCAGATGCTGGAATGACGGTGCCCGGTAGGGATTTTTCCGATTGCGCGAAATGTGCTGCGATACGCATGCCGACGCGCAGGTTATCGGCGGGTGCCCTGAAGAAATATGTCTTGCCCTGGATGGCGGCATCAGTCTGCGGCGCAGACGACACGAAGGCTGCGCGTACTGCCTTGCTGCCAGAGCCGGCCGGCTCCACCATCAGCACTGCATCCTTTCCGGGCGTAGACGCATCGAACGGCAGTGTGACTTGCAACAGAACTTCCTTGTATTGCAGGAGCTTTTGCAGAGCCTCGCCCGCGGGCTGTTGCGTTGCCCATGCGGTCAACGTTTCACCCCATTGCTGCCGCATGGTGTCGCGGATGCTTCCCGCAGCGGTTTCCGCGGCTGCAAGACGTGCTTCATCTGCCTTCCAGGTCGCCTCAGCTGCAGCAACGGCTCGATCCGAAATATTGTGGTCGTCGCGGTTCAGTTGCAGCATGCGCTGATAGTCTTTCTGACTATTGGCTATCGAAGCCCGTACCACTCCGGCTTCTGCTCGCGCCGCGAGATAGCGGGTGCGCAATTCGCTATAGCCATCCAGGTTGACGACGCTGCCGAATGCGGAAAGCTCCGCGCGATAATTTGCCGCCTGTAGCGGGCTCACCACGATTCCGCTCTGGCGCTGCGTTTCAATGGAAAGCGTGACGACAGTGGCGCCGCTATCGGTCGAAACTCGTGGTGGGCTGGCGATTTCTTCTTCCTGTTCCTCCTGCGAATAGGCTTCGTACTCGTCCTTGCCGTAAAACACCAGCAACCAGAACATGATGATGATGATCAACGCTTGCAGAACGATGATCGTAAGTGTTTTGCGGTTCATGACTGCGTGTCCTCAATGTTCTGCTCGGGTAAGGCAATGGAATCTTTATCGTCCAACGGTCGTTGCAAGGCATCCTCAAGTGCCGCCAGCGCCTTGTGTGCTCGTATCATGGCGGCTATTCGGCCTTGTTCCGCGACGAGACCTTCAAGTTGTGTCGTCGTCCATTCCAGCCGGTCAATCTGGCCGGCCTTGAACTGTCGTTCGCTTTTGGCGATATTGTGCCGTTGTGCCACCATCATGCTTTCGGCTTTATCAAGCTCCGCCAGGCGGCTGGCGTACTGGGCGAGTGCCTGCTCCTGCTTGCCGATGATGCGAGCCTGCAAGGCTTCGAATTGCCGGGCTTCTACCTCGCGCATCGCCTCCGCTTCGGCGATGGGGCCTTCGTTTTTGTTCGCTAGGCCAAGCAGGAGTGAGGCTCCGAGCGCCCAAAGATTGTCGCCCTGATCGAAGATATAACCCGGTGAAAGCACAATGTCGGGGTGCTGTTTGGCGATTTCCAGTTTGAGTCTGGATTCGGCGGCATCGTAACGGGCGAGAGCGCTGCGGATGTCGAGTCGGTTGAGGAGGGCGGCGCGTTGCAACTCGGCTGGGGGTAACTTCTCGACGGGATGTATCGTCGGTAATTGGTCGTCGATTTTGATGACGTCAAGTGCGTGTACCGGTATGCCGATGGCAACAGCAAGCTCGGCGCGAAGCTCGGAATTGCGTGCAGCTTCAGTCGCTAGTGAGTTCTGCAGTTTCTGAAGCTGTAACCTGGCTGTTGCGAGGTCGATGTCGGAAACCATTCCGGCTTCCAAACGTTTTTGCAACATCTGTACAATTGCTGATTGCAGGTCGGCTTCGCGTTGCAATAATCCTGTCTGGTGAAGCGCCGAACGGTATTCGATCAGGCTCGCTTGCAATCGACTACGTACTTGCCAGGCTTGCTGGCCGATATCGATGCGGGCGGCTTGGGAAAGGCTGGATGCCTGATTGATTCTGGCCTGACGTTTGTTGCCGGTTTCGATAGGAATATCGAAACCGATACCGAGGGTCCAGGGCGAAATGCCACCATCGGTTTTGCTATGATGTTCTACGTTTCCGCTAATGGAAGGATTTGGTTTTTGGCCAGCGGTGATTTCCTGTGCCCGCGCAGCTTGCCATTGCGCGCGGGCCACTGCGAGTTGCGGGTGATAGAGGAATGCGGCCAGCGTCAATTCCTTCAAACCCCAGATGCTGACGGGAAGCGCCTCGGCCGGATAGCCTTGCGATCGCATGTAGCGCTGTAATTCGGGAGAGCTTAAATCCCGCTCTGCAAATTGATTTGCCGTTTTATCGGCTTCAATCGCGTGGGGATGATAAGTTTGATTGGCGCAAGCGCTGACCAGTAAGACCCCTACGACAAGGCTTAGCAGTGAATATCTCGAATTCAAAAGTGTGCACTAATTTCAAGGCAAAGCGAGATATTACATGCCGAATTCAAAATTCGGCAATTTTGCATCACGTAAAGTAATACGGGAGAAGAAATGGCTGAAATTCACGTTAAACGCGCGCATGAACTTGCTCATGATCAAGCCAAACAATCGGTGCAGGCGGTGGCCGATAAGTTAAAGGATGACTTGGGGGCGAAATATAACTGGGTAGGCGATAGCTTGCAATTTGAATGTCCGGGAGCAGATGGCCGGATAGATGTGCTACCCAATGAGATTAGCGTTTCGGTTAAGCTCTCCTGGCTGCTTTCCGCAGCCAAGGGCAAGATAGAGCGCTCGATAGAAAGCTATCTGGATCAGTATCTCGCCTGATTGCGGGGCTAGCCTTCATGTATTTTTGCGCTGACAGCATTCAGTGCATCCTGCAATGTTTCCTCTGGCAGTGCATTGATGTTTCCGGCAAGCAGTTCGGCAGCCTCTACAGCCGCTGAAGGCAAGTCATTGCTGCGTAACTCCGCGATCAGGCTGGCTGCGGCGCCGCTTACTTTCAGCAAGGCTTGGCGCTCCTTCATCAGTAGCTCGATTTCCGCTCTAAGCAGCGTGGTTTCCTGAGGGGTGATCGTGTCGTGCATGAGAAATTTCCATGGTTGTGTGTCTTCATCTTGCTACCCGGTAGTTGGCTTTGTCAAATTGGATTGCCGTGTTTTGACGGTTCCGCGAGGCTTGAGAGTCGGTTACAATAGTCAAATTTCGGCTTGTCATAATTGTCCGACAAGCACCCTCGACACTGCGAAAGTGGCGGAATTGGTAGACGCACTGGATTTAGGTTCCAGCGCCGCAAGGCGTGAGAGTTCGAGTCTCTCCTTTCGCACCAGATGATTATTGAACTAAGGATAGAACAGCTATGCAAGCAACCGTGGAAACCCTGAGCAATCTGGAGCGCCGCATGACGGTGTCGGTGCCAATGAAGCCGATCGAGGAAGAAGTCGGACAGCGCCTCGGTCGCTTGGCACGTACCGTCAAAATGGCGGGTTTTCGTCCCGGCAAGGTGCCGATGAGCCTAGTGCAAAAGAACTACGGCCCACAAGTGTTTGACGAAGTTATTTCCAGCACTGTGGAGCGCAGCTTTACTGAAGCCGTTACCGAGAACAAACTGCGTGTCGCCGGTTACCCGAATATTGAGCAGAAGCCGAGCGCCGAAACCGAAGGTAGTTTCGAGTTTATCGCTACATTCGAAGTTTTCCCTGAAGTTGTGGTTGGAGATTTGAGCACGGTTGCGATTGAGCGTCCCACGATTACCGTTGGTGCCGCCGATATCGACCGGACCATCGGCGTGTTGCAGAAACAGCGTGCTACCTATGAGCCGGTCAAGCGCGCCTCCAAGAAAGGCGACAAGCTGAGCGTTACCTTCCGTGCAGAAATCGACGGGCAGGAAGTCGAAAGCACTCAAGGCAACAGCATCGATCTGATTCTCGGTGAAGACGGTCGCATTGCCGAGTTCGACGATAACCTGATCGGAGCCAAGGCTGGTTCCACAAAGAAATTCGATATTACTTACGCTGAAGACAATCCCAGCCCGCAGCTGGCCGGCAAGACCGTGTCCTACGAGGTGACGGTCAATGCTGTCGCTCAGATGAAGCTGCCGGAGCTGGATGCGGAATTTGCCAAGAGCCTTGGCATCGAAAGCGGCGATGTTGAAAAAATGCGTGCCGATATTCAGGATAGCCTGCAACAGGAAGTGACGAAGCGAGTACGTGCGAAACTCAAGGAGCAGGTTTTCACAGCGCTGGTCGGTGCTGTCAACCTGGAGCTGCCGCGCTCGTTAATTGCATTGGAGGTCAATCGCCAGATGCAGGGGGCACGAGCAAATCTGGAGCAACGTGGCGTTGATCTTGCGCAGGTAACCCTCGAGCCATCGATGTTCGAAGAGCAAGCCAAACGCAGTGTGCATTTGCGTCTGATTCTGGCTGAATTGGTTAACAAGAATGAGCTGCACGCTACGCCGGAGCAAATTCGTGCCATGGTGGATGAGTTCGCCAAGAGCTTCGAGCAGCCGGAAGACGTGGTTCGCTGGTACTACGCGGATCCGCAGCGCCTGGACGAACCGATGGGCCTTGCAACCGAGGAAAACGTGGTTAACTGGGTGCTTGAACGTGCCAAGGTGACCGATAAGGCTGTTTCATTCGATGAATTGATGGGGAATGCCTGATGAATACGCAAAACCACTGGGAGCCGCAAGGCCTCGGTTACATTCCGATGGTGATCGAGCAGAGCGGTCGTGGCGAACGCTCCTATGATATTTACTCGCGCCTGCTCAAGGAGCGTGTGATTTTCCTGGTGGGGCCGGTCAATGACATGACTGCCAATCTGATCGTCGCCCAATTATTGTTTCTCGAGGCGGAAAATCCGGACAAGGATATTTCGCTGTACATTAACTCGCCGGGCGGGTCGGTGACTGCCGGCATGGCGATTTACGACACCATGCAGTTCATCAAGCCCGACGTCAGCACCCTATGTATTGGCCAAGCCGCCAGCATGGGGGCTTTATTGCTGACTGCTGGCGCCAAGGGCAAGCGTTATTGCCTGCCGAACTCGCGCTTGATGATTCATCAGCCCTTGGGCGGTTTCCAGGGTCAGGCTTCGGACATCGAAATTCATGCCAAGGAAATTCTGTTCTTACGTCAGCGTCTGAATGAAATACTTGCTACGCAAACTGGTCAAAGTATTGAGACTATCGAGCATGATACCGATCGCGACAACTTCATGAGCGCCACACAATCCGTAAACTACGGCTTGGTGGATAAGGTGATTGCCAGCCGCGGCGAGGCCGCATAAGATATGACAACGTTAGTAATTATCAGGAAATAGTCATGACCAGTAAGTCGGAAGGTGAAAAGCTGCTGTATTGCTCGTTTTGCGGCAAGAGCCAGCATGAAGTACGCAAGCTCATCGCCGGTCCTTCCGTATTCATTTGCGACGAATGCGTCGACTTGTGCAACGACATCATCCGCGAAGAAGTGCTGGATGAGAACAGCCTCAAGCCGCGTAGCAGTAATCTGCCGACGCCGAAGGAAATTTGCGAGATTCTCGATCAGTACGTGATTGGTCAGACGCCGGCAAAAAAAATCCTTTCGGTAGCAGTTTACAATCATTACAAGCGCCTTGGTCAGTCAACCCAGAAGGACGAAGTCGAGATTGCGAAGACCAATATCCTGTTGATTGGACCAACAGGCTCCGGTAAGACTCTTCTGGCGCAGACGCTGGCACGGCTGCTGGATGTTCCGTTCGTGATTGCTGATGCGACTACCCTGACTGAAGCCGGCTATGTGGGCGAAGACGTCGAAAACATCATGCAGAAGCTGTTGCAGAAATGCGACTATGAAGTCGAAAAAGCGCAGCGTGGCATAGTCTATATTGATGAAATCGATAAGATTTCACGTAAATCCGATAATCCTTCGATCACACGCGATGTGTCTGGCGAGGGCGTGCAACAAGCACTGCTGAAACTGATCGAAGGTACGATCGCATCCGTTCCCCCGCAAGGCGGACGTAAGCATCCGAACCAGGAATTCGTGCAGCTCGATACCACCAATATCCTGTTCATTTGCGGTGGCGCATTCGATGGTCTGGATAAGGTTATCCGTCGTCGTTCGGAAAAAGGTGGCATCGGATTCGGCGCTGAAGTAAAGAGCAAAGACGATGCGCGTGCAGTAGGTGAAGTGTTGCGTGAAGTGGAGCCCGAAGATCTTATCAAGTTCGGCTTGATTCCCGAGTTTGTTGGCCGCTTGCCGGCGGTCGCAACGCTGGAGTCCCTGGACGAAGCTGCGTTGATGAAAATTCTTGTTGAACCCAAGAACGCGTTGACCAAGCAGTATGTCAAACTTTTTAAAATGGAAGGTGTGGAGCTTGAGTTCCGCGAATCCGCATTGACGCTGGTTGCCAAGAAGGCGCTGGAACGCAAGACGGGTGTCCGCGGTTTGCGGTCGATACTGGAACATTCGTTGATCGATATCATGTTCGATTTGCCTTCCTTGACTAATTTAAGCAAGGTAGTGGTGGACGAGGGCGTGGTACGCGGTGATACGCCTCCGCTCCTGATCTATTCCGACCAGCCGCGTGTCGCCGAGTCTGCCAACTGACGTTAGAAATTCGGTTGCGCGTACCCTTGAAGGGTACCGGATCATCCCCATTTAAGTATCTACGTCCCGGCAATCGGCCGGGGCGACCTATTGAGAAGGTCCGTCCATGACAGAACACATAGACCAAGTTTTTTCTGCGGATACTGGCTTGTTGCCTTTGCTTCCTTTGCGGGACGTTGTCGTATATCCACATCTTGTCATCCCTTTGTTCGTGGGGCGTGCCAAATCCGTGAAGGCGCTTGAAATTGCTTCGGAGCAAAACAAGCAGATTCTTCTGGTTGCCCAGAAATCCCCGAATAATGACGAACCGCTGGCAGACGATTTATACAATGTCGGTACCGTAGCCACGGTGTTGCAGATGCTGAAGCTACCTGACGGTACAGTTAAGGTGCTTGTTGAAGGCGTCTATCGTGCCAGAGTGACGGAGTTCAGCGAGACCGACGGTTGTTTTGCGGCAAAGGTCGAGCGCGTTGACCCTGAGGCGGGCGATAGCAACGAAATTCAGGCGCTGATGCGTACGGTTTTTACGCAATTCGACCAGTACGTCAAACTGCACAAGAAAATTCCTCCCGAGATTCTGACGTCGCTTGCCACCATCGATGACGGTGGCCGCTTGGCCGATACCATCACGGCTCATCTCACGCTTAAGCTCGAAGAGAAGCAGGAAATCCTCGAAATGTTCGATATCGGCAAGCGCCTTGAGCACTTGCTTGGCCTGCTCGAAGCTGAAATCGATATCCTGCAGGTCGAAAAGCGCATCCGCGGACGCGTCAAGCGCCAGATGGAGAAGAGTCAGCGCGAGTACTATCTGAATGAGCAGGTAAAAGCTATTCAGAAGGAGCTTGGCGAGCAGGATGAGAATGCTGATATCGATGAGCTGGAGAATCGTATCAAAGCGGCACATATGCCCAAAGAGGCACTGACCAAGGCGCATAGCGAGCTGAAGAAGCTCAAGATGATGTCGCCCATGTCGGCCGAAGCGACTGTGGTGCGTAACTACATTGATACTCTGGTTGGCTTGCCATGGAAGAAAAAGACCAAGATCAGCAAGGATCTGGCCGCGGCAGAGAAGATTCTGGACGCAGACCATTACGGTCTGGAAAAGGTCAAGGAACGTATTATCGAGTATCTTGCCGTTCAGCAGCGCGTAGACAAACTGAAGGCGCCTATCCTTTGCCTGGTCGGGCCTCCTGGCGTTGGCAAGACTTCTCTCGGGCAGAGTATCGCCAAGGCAGTGAATCGCAAGTTCGTGCGTATGGCCTTGGGTGGCGTTCGCGACGAATCGGAAATCCGTGGTCATCGTCGTACCTATATTGGTTCCATGCCGGGCAAGGTGCTGCAAAGCATGAACAAGGTCGGCGTCAAAAACCCGCTATTCCTGCTGGACGAAGTTGACAAGATGGGCCAGGACTTCCGTGGTGATCCGTCTTCGGCATTGCTGGAGGTGCTTGATCCGGAGCAGAACCATACATTCGTCGACCATTATGTTGAAGTCGAATACGACCTTTCCGATGTAATGTTTGTCGCCACCTCCAACTCGCTCAACATCCCGCCGGCGCTGCTGGATCGGATGGAGGTGATTCGTCTCGCCGGATATACCGAGGACGAGAAGGTTAATATTGCAATGAACTACCTGCTTCCCAAGCAGCTCAAAACGCATGCTCTGAAAGAGTCGGAAATCAATATTTCCGAGAACACCGTGCGGGATATCGTGCGTTATTACACGCGCGAAGCGGGCGTGCGTAGCCTGGATCGCGAAATTTCCAAGATCTGCCGTAAGGTTGTGAAGGAACTGTTGGTCGGTAAGTCCAAGACCAAGGTGGCGGTTGCAAAACGCGTCACAGTAACCCCGCGCAATCTGGATAAATACCTGGGCGTACAGCGTTATGATTTCGGCCTGGCTAGCAAGGAAAACCAGATTGGCCAAGTGACAGGTCTGGCGTGGACGGAAGTGGGCGGCGAACTGCTGACTATCGAAACCGTTCTTATGCCTGGTAAGGGCAAGACCATCACGACCGGCAAGCTGGGTGAGGTGATGCAGGAGTCCATTCAGACTGCCATGAGCGTGGTGCGTAGCCGCGTCACGCGTTTAGGCATTAATCCTGACTTTTACGAAAAGAATGATATTCACATTCACTTACCGGAAGGCGCGACGCCCAAGGATGGTCCGAGTGCAGGGATTGCGATCTGCACCGCCTTGGTGTCTGTATTGAGC
>CAMLME010000077.1 GCA_946481235.1 uncultured Methylobacillus sp.
TCGAGCACGGCTGGCAGCATGAAGAGTACGACATGAAGAAGCTGCGGAAGCTCGGCGCGGGCGCGTTCGTTGCCGTGGCGCAGGGCTCCGAAATGGATGACGCGGCCATCGTGCATCTGAGCTATGCCCCGAAAAAAGCGAAAAAATCGTATGCGCTGGTGGGCAAGGGCATCTGCTTCGATACCGGTGGGCACAACCTCAAGCCGGCGCGCTACATGCACGGCATGCACGAGGACATGAACGGTTCCGCCGTCGCGCTCGGCATCCTGCAGGCCGCAACGCAGCTCAAGTTGCCAGTGCGAATCGACTGCTGGCTGGCGCTGGCACAGAACCATATCAGCCCCAAGGCCTACAAGCAGAACGACGTGGTGACGGCGCTCAACGGCACAACCATCGAAATCATCCATACCGATGCCGAAGGGCGCATGGTGCTGGCGGATACGTTGACGCTGGCATCCCGCAGCAAGCCGGACTTCATGATGGATTTCGCCACCTTGACCGGCAGCATGATGACTGCGGTGGGCACCCGCTACAGCGGCATTATCGGCAACAGGCCAGAGCTGCTTTGCAAGGCAGTGGGTGTCGGCAATATGGTGGGCGAACGCGTGTGCGCGTTCCCGTTCGACGAGGATTACGAACCGGAGCTCGACAGCAAGATCGCCGACATCAAGCAGTGCACGCTGGATGGCGAAGCCGACCACATTCTCGCCGCACGCTTCCTGGCGCGCTTTATCGAAAACGACGTGCCGTGGCTGCACGTCGATCTCTCGGCATGCAACCACAAGGGCGGGCTGGGGGCCGTGGCAAGCGACGTGACCGGTTTTGGGGTGGGGTTCGGCCTGAACCTGTTGCAGACCTTGGCAGAGCCTGAAAAAACATGATTTTCGACGTTCTGGCGAATGCGGATCGCTATTCCGCGATGCACCCCTTATTCCCGCGCGCTTTTGCCTTTCTGCGAGATACCGATCTTCTGGCGCTGGCGCCGGGCCGCTACCCCATTGAAGGCGATTCCTTGTTCGCGATTGTGGAAGAAGCCGACGGCCGTAGCCGGGCTGATGCCAGGCTGGAATGCCATCGTAAATACATCGACATCCAGTTTGTGCTGCAAGGCACGGACGAGATGGGCTGGAATCCTTTATGCAATTGTCGGGAACCAGTTGCCGGATATAGCGACAAACGGGATATCGAGTTCTTTCACGACGCTCCTGCGAGCTGGATAGCTGTGCCCGCAGGAGCGTTTTGCGTGTTTTTCCCCGAGGATGCGCACGCACCGTTGGTTGGCGCGGCGGCTATCCGCAAGGTAGTGCTGAAAATTGCCGTTGGAGAGTCAGGCTGAGAGTAAAGTGCTGTTGGCCTGGAGCCGCACGGTCATATAGATGCGCCACTTTGTCAGGTCGTTCCCGGCTTTGAAAGCTTCGAAGGTCGGCGGGTGTTGAACCATGCCTGCCACGACCTTGGCATCCCACATCCTGACCTGCTCTGGCAGGGTTCCCAGAAACGCTGCTATTGAATGCTCGACTTCTTTGACCATGACATTACCTTTCTTGTTATTGGTGGATAACGGATTGATCCTTATTGTTAGTTATTGATTATGAATGGAAAATATTTGAATGCAATAACCCAAATGCGGTATGGCCGATGGCTGATCGCATGCCTGATGCTGGCCTGGAGCCTCGCGTTATCTGCGCAGACCTTGCCGGGCAAAGCGTTGATCGGGGACGTTTACACCTATCAAGTGAAGGCGGGAGATACGCTCACGCGCATCGGTGCACGTTATGGCGTCGATCCTTACCTGTTACTACGTGAGAATGGCTTGCAGGAATCCCGGCCGCTCAAGATCGGACAGATTCTGCAAATCGACAATCATCACATCGTGCCGTCGTCGCTCGAGGACGGCATTGTTATCAACCTGCCGCAGCGCATGCTCTTCCGCATGCAGGGAGGCGCGGTGCAAAAAGCCTATCCGGTAGGCGTCGGACGGCCTGACTGGCCGACCGATACCGGGGATTTTGAAATTGTCAGTCGCGAGGATGATAAAACCTGGTTCGTACCACCTTCGATCCAGCGGGAAATGGCACTCCAGGGAGAGGTCGTCAAGGAGCGGGTGCCGCCAGGTCCGGACAACCCGCTAGGCAAGTACTGGATGGGCTTGAGCTTGCCTGGGCTGGGTATCCATGGCACGATTGCGCCGGAAAGTATCTATCATTTCCAGAGTCACGGCTGCATACGTTTGCATCCGGACGACGCCGCAGAAATGTTCGCAACAACAAACAAGGGCGATGCCGGCATCATTATTTACGAGCCGGTGCTGTTATACGTCGCGCCCGATAACAAGATCTATCTGGAAGTGCATCGCGATATCTATCGCAAAGGTATTGATGCGAATGGGCTAGTCAAGGAACTTGCTGCTTCAGCTCGAGTCGATGACACCATCGACTGGAAAAAAGTGGCGCAAGTGATAGCTGCGCATGAAGGTGTGGCTCGCAATGTAACTCGCGCGGCCGACTAGGAGAGCACATGAAAGAGCAGGACGAATTGTTGTTGCCGGCATTGAGCCGACGTGGTTTTCTGAAATTCGGTGCAGCAGCGATGCTGGCCGCGAGCGTACCCGGCAAAGCCCTGGCTGCCATTGCCGCAAGCCCGGAGCGTAAGCTGTCGTTCTACCATTTGCATACCGGCGAAAAGCTGAATGCAACCTATTGGGCCGATGGTGCCTATCAGCAGGACGGCCTGGGCGAGATCTACCATCTGCTGCGCGACTTCCGCTCCGGCGATGTGAGCCCCATCGATACCGGCTTGCTGGACCTGTTGCACTCGCTGTCGATGAAGCTCGATACAACGGCCCAGTTCCACGTCATTTCCGGGTATCGCTCTCCCAACACCAATGCGATGCTCGCCAAGCACAGCAGCGGCGTGGCAAGGCACAGCCTGCATATGGATGGCCTGGCGGTGGACATCCGGCTGCCGGGTCGCGATCTTGCCGATGTGCATCGCGCAGCGCTTTCACTGAAGAGCGGCGGCGTCGGCTATTACCCGGTGTCCGATTTCGTCCATGTGGACACCGGCCGCGTGCGGCAATGGAGCGGTTCGTAAGGCTTTATTTGCAGCCGACGCATTTGCCCTTGGTGGAGGCCATTCCCTTCACCGAATCCAGTCCTTTGACGTCCTTGAATATCGCGCCATTCACATCCGCATCGGTCAGGTTGGCGCCAGTGAGATCGGCTCCGGTCAGGTCTGCCTGGACCAGGTCGGCGCGATTCAGATTGGCATTCTTCAGATTGGCTCCCCTCAGGTCAGCGAAAGTGAATGCCGCAATGTTCAGATCTGCATTTTCGAAATTGGCTTTCGCAAACTTGCCGCCTACCGAATCGAATTTCATCTGTCCCATCGGCTGATTGCCCATATCCAGCCCGAAACGCCCGTTCTTCGCATTCACGCCGGTCATGTCCACGGCACCCAGTGTGCCGATCACGCGCGCATTGGTGAGATTGGCGCCAGCAAAGTTGGTCTTGTCGAAAATAGCCTGGAAGATGATGGCGTCTGTCAGATTGGCGCCGGAGAGATTGGCGTTTTCGAGCCGCGCCAGGTTGAGGTAGGCGCGTTGCATGTTGGCCCCGGAAAGGTTGGCGCCGCGTAGGTATGCGCCAAAGAAACTGGTATTGACCATTTTGCAGTGGCGCAGGTCCTTGCCGTCGAATTCCAGATAGCCCGCATCCTTGTTGGATAAATCGCAGGTTTTGCTCTCGATCTGCTTCAGGGCATCGGCCTGGCTGATTTTTTCGCGTTCCTGCTCGGCATTCTTGTCGTAAAAGGCCTTGGCTTTCTTGATGACCTTTTCCGGATCCTTCATGAACATCATTTTGGATTCTTCACTGCTGAAACAATACGTCTTGCCTTTGTAGTCGGTCTTCACCGAGCAATCCGTCTTCATCATCTGCCCCATCGAAAGCCCGGTGGTGCAGTTGTCACCCATTTCCGCTGCGCTGGCCAAGCCGGAAATGGCCAGCAGAGCAATGCAAACAACCCCTGGTGTACGCATGATTTTTCTCCTTTTAATCGAAGCGCAAGCTGGTGATCCGCCTGTAAAACCTTAGTCCTGTCGTGAGCAGGAAAATTCATTCGGGCGCTTACAAAGCTTTACACGACCGAGCGTACGGTCGGTCAACCGAACGCAAAACCGCCGCGTTATTTGCTCAACCGCTGCAATTGGGCGGCCATCGATAAAACAGAAGGAGTACCAAAAGTGAAGATCAACAAGACGGCTGCTTCGATACTGATGATGAGCGCGATTTCGCTGCCCGCCGCAGCGGATGACGTCTATTACGATACCGCGCGGGTGATATCCGTGACGCCGCAAGTCGAGCGCGTCAACGTGCCGCGTGAAGAATGCCATACCGAATATACCCGTGAGAGCTATTCCAATTCAGGCAGCCGTGACATCGGCGGTGCCATTATCGGCGGCATTGCCGGCGGCCTGCTGGGCAGCCAGATCGGCAAGGGCAGCGGGCGCGTCGCCGGAGCTGCCGTCGGTGCCGCGACGGGTGCCATTGTGGGTGACCGTATCGACAACAGCGGCCAACGCAGCTACGGTTCCCGCCCGGTCGAGCGCTGTGTGACGGTAGATGAGTGGCAGACCGTTACCCGTGACTATCTGGTGACTTATCGCTATGACGGCCGCGAGTACACCACCGTCATGCCCAACGATCCGGGCAGGAATATTCGTGTCAGGGTCGCTATTGCGCCCGAATACGATGAGCGCATCAGTTATCTGGCACCCGAACACCGTGACAACGGCTGGCATCGCGGTTGGGACAAGCGTCGCGGTCGCGATTAACCGAACTGAGGACGAGTCGGCTGATATTCGCCTAAAGCGATCTCAGCCTTTTCAAGCCGCCGGAATTCCGGCGGTTTTTTTTCGTCAGTGCAGGTCCTTCAATTCCAGCCTGCGTAACCTGGGAGCCAGCCGGGCCGTGACGGCAACAACACCCAGGGTCATCATGCCGCCGAAGACAACCGAAGGCACCAATCCCAGCAAACGGGCGGCGACGCCGGATTCGAAAGCGCCCAGTTCGTTGGATGAACCGATGAAAATGCCATTGATCGCGGAGACGCGTCCGCGCATGGCGTCGGGGGTCATTAGCTGCATGATGGCGCTGCGCAGCACCACGCTGACCCCATCACAGGCACCGGAAAGCAACAGCATGACTCCGGCCAGCCAGAAACTTTTCGAAAGCGCGAAAGCGATAATGCATGCCCCGAAGCCTGCAACCGCCCAAAGCAGCCAGCGGCCTGCATGTTTATCGATAGGATGGCGGGCGAGGTAAAGGCCAGTGGCCACGGCGCCGATGGCAGGGGCCGCACGCAAAATACCCAGACCTTCCGGGCCGTAATGGAATATTTCGTGGATGAAAGCCGGCAGCATGGCGACCGCGCCGCCGAACAAGACGGCGAACATGTCCAGCGTCTGGGCTGCAAGCATCACCTGGTTGTTGGCGACAAAACGCAGCCCTTCGGCGATGCTCTTGAATACCGGGGCACTTTCGGCAGGCGGCGGTTCCTTGACGCGCAGGGAAAGCAGCATGGCAGCAGCACTCAAGGCCAGCAGGGTGGCGACGGCATATGCCGTGGTTTTTCCTGCCCAGCCGACCAGGATGCCGCCGAGCGCCGGCCCGATGATCAATCCGAGCTGGAAAGCGGAGCTGCCGATGCCGGCGGCGCGCGCATATTGCTTGCGCGGAAGAACCAGCGCGAACAAGGAGTTATAGGAAGGCCCGATGAAGGCGCGCGCGATACCGGTCAGTACGATGGAACCGTAAATCCACAGCGTGGGGTCGCCTGCGACCAGTCCGGCGGCGACGCCCAGCAGCACGAGTGTATTCAGGAAGAGCATGACGCAGGCCATTACGCCGAACATGCGGCGTGAATGGTGATCGACTGCATAGCCGGCGAACAGCGCGCAACAGAAGTAGGGAATGGCCTCGGCCAGCCCGATCAGCCCCAGTGCGAGTGGATCGCGCGTAAGTTCGTAGATGTGCCAGCCGACGACGACCGCGACCATCTGGTAGGACAGTACGATCTGGACGCGGAAGGCCAGCAGTTTGAGAAAGGCGGCGTTGCGCAAAGGCGGGGCATGCATGTCGGCTCGCTAACGGGCTGGCGCAGGCCTGGCCTGGCAGGGAATGGATTTCTTCATACCCGCTTTTGCCGTCGCGTGACTAACCAGCGCCACACGAGGCTATCGGGGACCTCTACGCCTTCCTGCACGTAAGTCAGGACTTTCTGGTTCAGTACCAGCAAGGGGTGGGCGGCCCTGGCTGTCTGCGTACCGCAGAACAGGATGCGGTCGTCGGCTTCAAGGACGGTATCGAGTTCCGGCAGCAGTATGCTCTGGTTGCCGCGAATCAACAGCAGCGGGACGGTGAATAGCCGCTTTTCGCGGTTGGAAGGATCTTTTGTCAGCAAATCCAGATGGACGGTCTTGCCCTGCTCGAACATGCACATGACTGCGGGTGCGCGCTCCTCGTTGAGATATGCTCCCCAGGTTTCCGGCACGTTTTCCCCGACCACCTCGACCAGCCGGCTGATCAGCTGGTTGGCCCAGGCATTGCTCTGGCTGCGGGCGAGATGGAGGAACTGCGCCAGCATCGGCGTGATCAGGTGGGCCAGGCATTCGTGCGCGATAATGTCGCTCAGCTGCATGGTGATATCCGCATTGAATTTCCGGAAAAGCGGACTGTTGAAACGCCTGTTCTTGCGGATGACGACGAAGAGGTCGGGCTTGAGCTCAAGCGCGGTCATCGCGATCGACAGGTTGTTGATGTCGTTGTCGGTGCCGGCGACGATGCCGACGGCATTTTCGATGCCGGCCTCGATCAGGGTGTGGGCTTCGGTGCCGCTGCCGAGAATGTAGTTCTCGCAGCCGGTAAGCTCGGGCTGCGCCTCGACGATTCTGATACTGGCTCCTTCCAGCTCGAGATTTTTCACCACGGCCTTGCCGAAGCGGCCGTAGCCGCACACGATCCAGTTGCCCACCGGCGGAGGCGTGGGCGAGGGCAATGTGGAGCCAGGTACGCCGGTCAGCCACTCGTGCAGCAGATAGGTACCGAGCGAGTGGATTTCCATGGCGAGGTGTTCGCCGAAGAGTTCGTAAGGATTGATGATGTGATCGGTGCCGAACGAGGCCATGTTGGCAGCGGTTTCGGCATGCTCTGCGCGGCACAGTACCGGCAGTTCCGGACTGATGAGCTTGACCGCTACCGCGACTGCCAGGTTGACGTGATCGTCGTTGGTGAGGGCGGCAATGCCGCCGCACTGCGGGTGCTGGATACCCGCCTGCAACAGGATATCCGGCAGCTTGGCATCGGCGCAAAGCCCGGGAACGGGCGCCTGGTAATCCTGCAATTCGAGTTCGTTGATGCGGTCCTGGTCGATGTCCAGGGTGACCACGCGGATGCCCTTGCTATCCAATGCCCCTACCAGCAGGCTGCCGGTTTCGCCGTAGCCGCAAACGATGTAGAAGCGCTCGTGCAGGCCCTGTACCGCGCGGCCGAAGCGCGCGACAGTGATGGCCTGGCGCAGTGCCGGGTCCTGTGCCAGTGCGATGATCTTGCCGATGGCGTAGAACCAGGAAATGACCGTGAGGTAGATTGAAAACGTCATCCACAGGCGCTGGTCCTGGCTGAATGCGTAAGGGACTTCACCGAAACCGATGGTGGTGGCGGTATAGCTGATGACGTAGAACGCCTCGAAGATGCTCATGTGCCAGAGCCTGCCCTCGGCATCCAGGCCCGGCATCAACGTAAGTCCGAGTACGGCAATGCCGTAGCTGACGATCAGCGTAATCAGCGGCGCGCGCATGCGCCGCAGGATCAGGAAAAAAATACTATTCACGGACGACCAGCGCCGGGTTAGCGACGCAGCATGATGGTTTCGATGATCAGCAGGATCACGGACGTGACGTTGGCGAGGAAAGCGCCGCCCGACAGCGAAACGATGCTGACCATGGTGCTGGTCGTCATCTGCTCGCCGCCAAATGCGGCCCAGATAACCGCGGCGGCGATCAGCTGCAGGTCGGCGACCAGACTGGTCGAAAGATGAATTGCGCCAATCTGCGTACGGTCGCCAAACTTGAGCACGGTGGCGATCAGGTTGACCACGATGGCAGCGTACAACTCATAGGCATGATGGTATTCGGGATTGCCGATGTCGCCGATGAAAAAACCGAAATTGAGCGTCATCGCCAGTACGATGAAGAAGCCGAACGCGACTTTTTCCAGATTCATGATGTTTCCTTAGCGGTTAGTGATGAAGCGGGGCGTCCGCTCATCGGGGATCATAACAAAAGAATCAATTCCAGAACGGGCCGATGCCGGCAAAACGACTCCAGCGGCTCTTCAGCTTCTTGATTCCGTGCTTCATACGCAGGCCGTTCCAGCCTGCAAACAGCAGATGCGCGTCGCGGCTCTCGCGGTCGGCACGGGTGCCCATCAGATGAACAATCAGCTGATCCGTGACGGTGATGTCGTTGAGATCGCCCAGTACACCCTGCAGGTCGGCGAGGCGGCGGAGATAGCGCTTCGACTTGTCATCCGGATGCAGGCCGGCAAAAAACTCCGCGGCATAGCGCAGTTTTTTTGCGGCAATGCGGGCT
>CAMLME010000078.1 GCA_946481235.1 uncultured Methylobacillus sp.
TGCGGCTCCGCGATTGCCTCCTCCTCGCTGGTGACCGAATGGCTGAAAGGCAAGACCCTGGATCAGGCTATGACCATCAAGAACTCGGACATCGCCGAAGAACTGGCCCTGCCGCCGGTCAAGATCCACTGCTCCGTGCTGGCGGAAGATGCAATCAAGGCCGCCATCGCCGATCTGAAACAGAAATCCGGCACCAGTGCCGATGCTGAAGTTTGCAAACAGGAAGCTTGAACGTATGGCAATTACCCTGACTGAATCCGCTGCCGACCGTGTGCAGAAATTCCTCGCCAACCGTGGCAAGGGCGTCGGCTTGCGCCTGGGCGTAAGAACCTCGGGCTGCTCGGGCATGGCGTATACGCTCGAATTCTCGGATGAAATCCTGCCGGAAGATGTGACTTTCGAAAGTCACGGCGTCAAGGTGCTGATCGACCCCAAGAGTCTCACCTATCTCGACGGCACCGAACTGGACTACACCAAGGAAGGCCTGAACGAGGGCTTCAAGTTCAACAACCCCAACGTCAAGGACAGTTGCGGCTGCGGCGAAAGCTTCACGGTATAGGCATAGGGCGATTAGCTGTCAGCGCGCAACCCGGACGCAACGCTGACAGTGGCACGCGGATGGCTAATTGAATGCTTGATATCCACCAGAACCACTTCGAACTGTTCGATCTGCCGACGAGCTTTGCCATCGACCGGACGCTGCTCGACCAGAGCTACCGCAAGGTGCAAAGCGAAGTGCACCCCGATCGGTTTGCGGCGGCCTCCTCCGCCGAACGTCTGCGTTCGATGCAATGGGCGACCCACGCCAACGAAGCCTACCAGACGCTGAAGTCCCCCGTTTCCCGTGCTCGCTACCTGTTGCAGCTGCAGGGGATCGACACGCAGGAAGAAACCAATACCGCGATGCCCGCGGACTTTTTGATGCAACAAATGGAATGGCGCGAAGCCATTGATGAAGCGCGCTCTGCGCTGGACATCTCCGCCCTCGAAAAATTATTGCTGGAAATGAATCGCGAAACGGCCTCGCAGGAGTCGGAGTTGCACGTTGCCATCGACGAGCAGCGCGATTACCCGCGCGCCGCAGGCATCGTGCGCAAGCTGCGCTTTCTTGATAAAGTGCGGGACGAAATTCAGCAGGCAATCCTCGCACTGGAAGACTAAATGGCGCTACTGCAAATCTCCGAACCCGGCAAAAGCGCCGTCCCGCACCAGCACCGGCTGGCGGTAGGCATCGATCTCGGCACGACTAACTCGCTGGTAGCCACCGTGCGCAGCGGCATGAGCGTCGTGCTGCATGACGAAGAAGGCCATGCCTTGCTGCCGTCCGTAGTGCATTACCTCACATCAGGTGTCGAGGTCGGCTATATGGCGCAAGCCCAGCAAAGCCACGACCCGCAAAACACCATCGTTTCCGTGAAGCGTTTCATGGGACGCGGCGTGCATGATATCGCCGACATCGGCCACTACCCCTACCGTTTCGTCGATGCGCCGGGCATGTTGCAGCTGAGTACCGTCGCTGGCATTAAAAGCCCGGTGGAAATTTCCGCCGAAATCCTCAAAACGCTGAAAGCCCGGGCCGAGAAATCGCTGGGCGGAGAGCTGGCCGGCGCCGTGATTACCGTCCCGGCCTATTTCGACGATGCCCAGCGCCAGGCAACCAAGGACGCGGCAAAACTCGCGGGGCTCAATGTGCTGCGCCTGCTTAACGAGCCAACCGCTGCGGCGGTCGCTTATGGATTGGATAACGCGTCGGAAGGCGTGTTCGTTATCTACGACCTGGGCGGCGGCACCTTTGACATCTCGATCTTGCGCCTTTCCAAAGGCGTTTTCGAAGTACTCGCGACCAATGGCGACTCCGCGCTCGGCGGTGACGATTTCGACCGCCGCATCTTCTGCTGGATGCTGGAGAAATCCCAGGTTTCGCCCATCGGCCCGGAAGATACCCGGCTGCTGCTGACCAAGGCACGTGAAGCCAAGGAACAATTGACCGACCACGCCGAGACCCGCATCACCTGCATGCTGTCGAACAGCGAGCTGATCGACATCACGCTGGACAGCGCGACTTTCAATGAACTGACGCAACACCTGGTCAGCAAAACGCTGGCGCCGACGCGCAAGGCCTTGCGCGACGCCGGCATCGGCATTGAGGATGTGCAGGGTGTGGTGATGGTCGGCGGTTCGACGCGCATGCCCCAGATCCAGCACGCCGTGGCTGAATACTTCAAGCAGGAACCGCTGACCAATCTCGACCCGGACAAGGTGGTGGCCCTCGGCGCGGCGATCCAGGCCAACGTGCTCGCCGGCAACAAGAACGACAACGAACTACTGCTGCTCGACGTGATTCCGCTCTCGCTTGGGCTGGAAACGATGGGCGGCCTGACTGAGAAGGTCATTTCGCGCAACTCCACAATACCGGTGGCGCGCGCGCAGGAATTCACCACGTTCAAGGACGGACAGACCGCCATGAGCATTCATGTGGTGCAGGGCGAGCGCGAACTGGTATCCGATTGCCGTTCACTGGCACGCTTTGAACTTCGCGGCATTCCTCCCATGGCGGCTGGCGCGGCGCGCATACGCGTGGCCTTCCAGGTGGATGCCGACGGTCTGCTATCTGTTTCCGCACGCGAACAGACCAGTGGCGCCGAGGCGCACATCGTGGTCAAGCCTTCCTACGGGTTGTCCGACGATGCGATCACCAGCATGCTGCAATCGTCGTTCTCCCACGCAGAAGAAGACAAGCAGGCACGCGCGCTGCGCGAAGCCCAGGTGGAAGCCGAACGATTGCTGGAAGCTATCGGCGCGGCATTACACCAAGACGGGGCCTTGCTTGACGA
Source organism: uncultured Methylobacillus sp. (assembly GCA_946481235.1). The sequence continues at coordinate 2,835 of CAMLME010000078.1, forward strand.
CGCCGAACGCAACGCACTGGAAGCAAAAATGACCGAATTGCGCACAGCCATGACCGGCAGCGATGTACGGGCCATTACCTCCAGCATGGAAGCACTCAACCATGCCTCCGAAACATTCGCCGGCCGACGCATGGATGCCTCCATCAAGCAGGCCTTGACCGGCCACAAACTCGACGAAATAAAGGTTTGAAATGCCGCAAATCATCGTTCTGCCCCACGAGGAACTCTGTCCGGAAGGTGCCGCCTTCGAAGCTAAACCCGGCGTTTCCATCTGCGACAACATGCTGGAAAACCACATCGACATCGACCATGCCTGTGAGAAGGCCTGCGCCTGCACAACCTGCCATGTGATCGTGCGGGAAGGTTACAACTCCTTGAACTCTCCCGAGGAAAAGGAAGAAGACCTGCTCGATAAAGCCTGGGGGCTGGAGCCTAACTCGCGGCTATCCTGTCAGGCCATCGTCGACAGCACCGATCTGGTCGTCGAAATTCCCAAGTACTCACTCAACATGGCCAAGGAAGGCCATCGCTAGGCAAGATCAAACCACCGTAGGTCAGGCGCCTCGCCTTAGTGAGGACCTTGTAGGAACCACATATCTGGTCTACCCTGAATAAAAACATCAGGGAAGACCAGATATGTTGAGCTTCGACTTCATTGTCATCGGCAGCGGACCCGCTGGGCAGCGCGCCGCCATCCAGGCCGCAAAACTAGGCAAAAGCGTCGTCCTGATCGAGAATCGCAATGTAGTAGGCGGGGTCACCGTCCATACCGGCACCATCCCCAGCAAGACCTTGCGCGAAGCCGTGCTCTACCTCACCGGCTGGACCCAGCGCGGCCTTTACGGCCAGAGCTACCGGCTCAAGCAGAACCTGACCATCGACGACCTGATGCAACGGCTGCAGATCACGATACGCAACGAGGTCGGCGTGATCGAGAGCCAGTTGGCGCGCAACGGCGTGACCGTGATGCACGGCAGCGCCGCTTTTCACGATCCGCATACCATCCATGTCACCGGCCATGACGGCGAGATAAGCGAGCTATCGGCGGAAAAGATCGTCATCGCCACCGGCACCACGCCATCGCGGCCCGCCGACATCCCGTTCGACGACGGCTACATCATCGACAGCGACGGCATACTCAACCTCAAGAAGATCCCCAAGACCCTGGCCATCGTCGGCGCCGGCGTGATCGGCGTCGAGTATGCCGCGATGTTCAGCGCACTGGACGTCAAGGTCACGCTGATCGACAGCCGCCCGCAAATGCTGGATTTCCTCGACCGCGAAATCGTCGACGAGCTGATGCACAGCCTGCGCGCGCGGCAGGTCACTCTGCGCTTGGGCGAGAAGGTCGCTTCGATGCGTCACACCGCCGACGAGGATGTCGAAATGATCATGGCCAGCGGCAAGCGCGTGGTCGCGGACATTGTGATGTTCGCCGCCGGCCGGCAAGGGGCCACGGATGCATTGAAGCTGGAAAACGCCGGGCTGACAGCGGACGACCGCGGCCGCATCAAGGTCGACTACTGCTACACCACCGACGTGCCGCACATCTACGCCGCGGGCGACGTCATCGGTTTCCCCAGCCTGGCTTCGACCTCGATGGAGCAAGGACGCCTGGCCGCTTGCCACGCCTGGGACAAAACAGCTGCCTGCGTGCCGGAGCATTTTCCGTTCGGCATCTACAGCATTCCGGAAATCAGTATGGTCGGCGCCACCGAGCAGCAGCTCACCAAGGACAACATTCCTTATGAGGTCGGCGTGGCCCGCTTTCGGGAAACAGCGCGCGGGCAAATCTTGCGGCTGGAGGAAGGCATGCTGAAGATCATCTGCGGGCTGGAAGACAGGCGCGTGCTCGGCGTGCACATTTTCGGCGAGAGCGCGACCGAACTGATACACATCGGCCAGGCGGTGATCAGCCTGAATGGCACACTGGATTACCTGGTGGAAGCGGTATTCAACTACCCTACCCTGGCGGAAACCTACAAGATTGCAGCGCTGGATTGCTGGAACAAGATGAGCGCCTGATTACGCGTTCGTGCCGGTACGAAACGCATAGTCCGGGCCGAGCAGGCGCTCGAACTCATCGGCGGGCAAAGGCGCACTGATCAGGTAACCCTGAACTTGATCGCACCCCTGCCCGCGCAAGAATGCCAGTTGCTGCTCGCTTTCCACACCTTCCGCGATCACCTTCAGATGCAGGCTATGCGCCATGGCAATGATGGCCTGCGTAATGGCAACGTCATCCCCATCATGCGGCACGTCACGCACGAAAGAACGGTCGATCTTGAGCGAATCGATCGGGAATTGCTTGAGATAGCCCAATGACGAATAGCCGGTGCCGAAATCGTCGATCGACACCAGCGTGCCCATGTCGCGGAAACGCTGGAGGATTTCGATCGCCCGCTCGGCGTTCTGCATGATCATGCTTTCGGTGATCTCCAGTTCCAGATAGGCAGGCGGCAGGCCGCTGCTGCCAAGTGCGTCGGCAATCGTCTGGCGCAACCCCTCATCACGGAACTGATGCGCGGAAAGATTCACCGCCACGCTGATCAGCGGCAAGCCGGCATCCTGCCAGGCGCGATTCTGTCGGCAAGCCTCGCGCAAGACCCAGCCGCCTATTGAAACAATGAGGCCGGTTTCTTCCGCCAGCGGTATGAATTGCGCCGGCGGTACCAGGCCGATATCGGGATGGTTCCAGCGTATCAGCGCTTCCGCACCGATCAGTTCGTTGGTGGTCAGGTCGATCTTGGGCTGGTAATACAAAACAAACTCGTTGCGCTCCAGTGCACGGCGCAGACTGTTCTCCAGCGCCAGGCGCTCGAAACTGTGCACATTGCTTTCAGAAGCGTAAAACTGAAAGGTATTCTTGCCTCGCTCCTTCGCCCGGTACATGGCTACGTCGGCATTTTTCAGCAACGTATGCAAATCAATGCCGTCCTCCGGATAGGCGCTGATACCGATGCTGGCACTGACATACAGTTCCTGACCCAGCAGGTAAAAAGGCAGGCCCAGTGCATGCATGATCTTGCGTGCGACATTGCCAAGATATTGCGTATCCCCGTATTGCTCGATCAGCACCACGAACTCGTCACCACCCTGGCGGGCGATGGTATCGGTTTCGCGCAGGCACTGCTTCAAGCGTTCGGCCGCAGTCTGCAGCAGCATATCGCCGGCATGATGACCCAAGGTATCGTTGATCACCTTGAATCGGTCGAGATCGATAAACAGGATCGCCACACGGCCTTGATCCCGTTGTGCACGGCGGAGAGCCTGCTCAATACGCTCCTGAAGCAGGGCGCGGTTAGGCAGGCCGGTGAGCGCGTCATGGTTGGCCAGAAAATGCAGTTGCTCCTCGGATTGCTTGCGAAGCGTTATATCGGTGAATACTGCGACATAATTCAGCACGTTGCCTTTGGCATCTTTCACTTCGCTGATCGACAGCCACTCGGGATATACCTCGCCGGTCTTGCGCCGGTTCCAGATCTCGCCCATCCATCGGCCATCGGCCTTGATAGCCGCCCACATTGCTTCGTAATAACTTTCGCCATGCTGGCCGGAGCTCAGGATGTCCGGACGCTGGCCGACAATTTCCTCGCGGGAATAGCCGGTAATGTTGACGAACCCCTGATTGACTTCGAGAACCTTCATCTGCGCATCGGTGATCATGACGCCCTCCGCAGTATTCTCGAACGCCTGCTGGGCTAGGGCCAAACGCGCTTCGGCTTCCTTGCGCGCGGTAATGTCCAGCATGATGCCGACGAGTTCCGCCGGCTCCCCTTTTTCATTGGCGATAACCTGAACGATGTCATGCAGCCATACGACTCGACCATCCGCTGCGATCATTCGGTAATCGAAGCTATGCCCCGCCAATTTGACGGTTTCTTTGTGGCAAAATTCCGGTGCCCAATCCCTATCGTCCGCATGCATGTGATCCGGCCAGAAGTTAGGGGACGCCGTCCATTCCGCCAGCGGATATCCAAGCATGGATTCCGCTTCAGGACTGACATAGGTAAAACCACCGCCCGGCATCGCCCGCCAGATAATCGCCTGCGCGGATTCGACCAGTTCACGGTACATCTGCTCAGTTTCCTTGAGTACGCGCTCCATGCGCATCCGGCCGCTATAGGTGGCAGCAAGGAAAAGGCTGATTGCCGCCCATACCACCATATAAGCCCAATAATTGATCAAGCCGGCACCACCGGCTTCGTTGAAATAGCCACGATCATCCAACAGGCTCCAGATGGCCACGGCGAACACGACTGCCGTCGCGAGCACAGCGCCGCGCAACCGGAAGCGCACGGCCGCCCATATGGCTAGCGGAAATAATGTAAAGGCTCTTGGCTGGTACTCTTCGCCGAAAGGTAGCCATTGAAAGAAAATCATCAGGCAGCCCAGCAACAGCAACAAGCCGAGCAGGCTTGCTTCCAGAATGCGGGCCCGAGTGAATGCCAAGGGGTTGCCACGCTGCGCGAAAACCAGCAGGAGCGGGGCAAACACCAGATCGCTCAAGGCGTCGCCCATCCACCAGTTCATCCAGCCTTCCAGCGCCGTATCCGGAGCGATTACTCCACCGCCGAGCAGGCTTGAAACACCGACGGTTGCGCTGACCATCGTGCTGACACCCGCACCCAGCAGGGCAAGAAGCGCAACATCGCTCGGCCGGTCGAACATTCGCTGGAACCCGAACCGGGTCAACAGCATGGCGCCCACTACCGCTTCCAGGGTATTGCCCACGGCAATACCGGTCGCAACCACAGGCGGAAGCCCACTACCCAACTCGGCAACCAACGCACCCAACAGCACGCCCGGCCATAAACGGCGGCCGAAAATCAGCAGTGCCGCAAGCGAAAGCCCCGTCGGCGGCCAGATCAGCGAAATGGTCCCTACACTGGAAAAATACAACCCGATTTCCGAACCTGCCCAATAAAGCGCAGCAAGCCCCAACATCAGAGCAATTTCTCTTTTCCCCAGCTCAGCCGACATGCCAAATATACCTTTTCATAGCAGGCTGATTGTAATGGGATTTGTACGCGATTAGCATATTTGTAAAAGAAAAAAGCCCGCACAAGGCGGGCTATAAAACGGCGGATGCCGTGAGGAGAGAGCTAAGTCTTTATTAGAACGCCCACTGCACGCGAGTGATGATGGCGCGTTCGTCATCGATCTCGCGACCATTGACAGTTACAGCGCTATCCTGATTCTCGAAATCGCTACGCACGTAGTTGAGCATGATGCGGGTATTGGAATTGGGATAGAAGTTCAAACCCAGGGTCCATGCATCGGCCTCAAGGAAGCCCACAGAGCCAGTGCTAGCAAAGCCCTCGTCTGCTTCAAATTTGCTGTAACGCACGCCAACCTGCCAGGCACCCCAGCCGCTGCCGTTCGGGTTGAAATCGTTCTTGGGCTTGAGACCACCCCAAGCACCACCCTTGTACATGCCGGCCCAGGGTTCGCCAGTAATATTCCAGACGGCTTGCGCGTACCAGGTGTCAATGTCGAGAGAGTCGTCGGTTGCCGTGGTGCCGGTGTTGTCGAAGTCATAACCGACCTTGGCCCACTCACTTTGCAACTTGACCGGGCCGTAGGCGACAGCAGCTTCAATGCCGGTGCGATCACGTTCTACTTCCGTATCATTCGCAATGGCACCAATAGACTGTGCGTCGAAGAACTTGACGCCCTTGCCTTCGGACGTAGCGTCATAACCGACGACGGCATCATTTTTCATATCGGTCGTGGTGTAGGACAGACCTGCATGCAGCACCATGTCCTTGTTGCCCATCATTTC